>JAJFMS010000868.1 GCA_020696885.1 Armatimonadota bacterium
CTGGTTCAGGAGCCGTCCGGCCTGATAGGCGACCGCCTGGGGATCCTCGTGCTCGTTCAGGTGCTGCGTCTCGTAGATCCCCGCTGCTTCGTCTACGAGCTCGGCCAGGGCGTCATTGAACTCCTCGTCATAGAGCTCATTGAGGAAGCTGACGTAGTCTTCCGCCTGGGGGTCCACCATGCCCAGATCGGGGGACTCGTAGAGCGCGAGGAAGGGACTATGCGCAGGACCGGAATTGTCACGCGAGACGGCTCCCGAACTTGCCTCCTCCATAACAAAGCTGCTGACCGCCAGGAATGGTGCGTGATCATTCATCGCGTTACCTCCGAAGGCGCTTCCGGTAACCAACAGGATGCAGGAACCAGTCCAGCGAGGCGGTACACGCCGGTCACACCAGGGCGGACGGGATCGGGATGCTCCGGGGCACCTCTCATTCGCCACGGCGCTTCCCGTGTGCGGACTGTTCGAGTAGGCGAATCTCTAGCCGGTCGGACTGGAGTGAGGACAAAGCGGCCCATCTCACCAGCCACTTCATCTCGCCAGGACTGCCGCCAGGTGGCGTGATCACCTGGCGGCAGCCTGAACTATTGAGGGCAACGCGTAATGATGGCCAGGATGCTGGAGGCACTTTGCCTCACTGCCATTAGGTTAGAACTTCACGCCGGGACGATCGCGTGCAAACGATTTCGGCCCGGTGTGTAATACCCCGGTCAGATCCTCACGCTGGCGGGGGCAACGCTCTTACTCCTCCGCCGGCACCTGGATCGGCGTTGCAGGCAGGTCCTCCCATGGATGCGGCCGGTGTTCCAATCAGGAGTGTAGACTCGGCCGCTCCTGGAGCAAGTAACGCCCGCCGGGCCCTTGGCCCGGGGCGTCTATGCTTCTGACGGACGTGGTACACCGCCGCCGCGCCCGCGAGGAGCAGCACCGTGTTTCGTGAGTTCAGCCCCTGTCGCAGGGCTGCTGCCCAGTGGCCGGCTGGCTGGTGCAGTGCCGGACTCGCACCTGTGGGAGATCCAGGGCGAGCGTTGGTGGTCCACCGCAGCCGGCAGCGCTGGGGAGGAACAGGGCAGCGAGGATGTCGGACGTTACAATCCCCGTCGACAGCTACAGCTCCTTCACCCGGATCTTCCGATAGCGCACGAACTGCGTGGTGAAGTCCCCGCCGCCGTGGACCTGCAGCGCGATGCTGCCCTGGTCCGGGTGGCGCTTCTCCTTGTCCGTGAACTCCATGATCTTCTTGCCGTTGATCCAGGTCTGGATGTGCGGCGGGTTCCCTTCGATGCGGGCGCGCAGCTCGTTCCACTTGCCGTGCTTCCACAGCTTCGGCCACTCTTCCGCCGTGAACGGCGCGGGGTAAGGGGCGTCCAGCACCTTGATCTTGTCCGGGGTCTCCAGCAGGTCGAAGTTGCGGGAGTGAATGCCGCCGGAGAGGCCCTCGCCATAGACGCCCATCAGGTTGCCGCCGGCGTGGTAGTCGATCATCGCCTGGTAGGCCTGGCCCTTGTCGTTGCTGCGGAGGAAGAGGCCGCTGTCCGGGCCGTAATCGTTGTTCATCTCCAGCGAGACTTCGAAGTCGCCGTACTGCTTGTCCGTGAGCACGATCCCGCCGTTGCCGGGGATGTCCTGCGTGCCGGTGATGGCGCTCTTCTCCACGACCCACTTGCCGCCGGTCCTGTTGCCACTGGCGCGGCTGTGGCCTGTCTGAGCACTCACGTGCCAACCGTTCAGGGACTTGCCATCAAAAATGGAGACGAACCGGCTATGAGCGGCCGAAGCGGGCGGTGGGAGGTTCGGGCCGCAGATCGCGGCTGTTATTAGGGCGCCACAGGTCAACATTCGCGTCATCTGACTTGCCTCCTAGCTGCACTCCTCTCCCGTTGCAGCGACGACCGGAAAGAACCTGCTGTAGTTGCATGCTAGCAATTCCGAAGCTGACACGCGAGTTGATTAGTGCTACTCCTCGCGATAACATAAGAACATCTGTTTGATAGCCGGTGGCCAGGAGCCCCCAGCCCGCAGCACTGTCTGCATTGCTGGTGTCATTGAGCGCCCCGTCGAAACCGTTACT
Organism: Armatimonadota bacterium; assembly: GCA_020696885.1. The sequence goes on from JAJFMS010000868.1 coordinate 2,072, forward strand.
CGACGGTAGCTGTGCGCCCGAACAAGAAGCAGCCTCACACACTGCTGCACGGGAACCGTTCTGCGTCATCGACGTGGAACTTCGTCCCGGATGGTTAGCGAATGATACCATCACGATACTCCTACCGGATGGCGCGCAGGGTTGCTACAGGAGACCCCGCTGACCCCTGGGTCTGGAAGACCGGCGGTTACCCGGACGAGGCACAGGCGCAGATCGTATTGGGCCGTATGGGCCAGGACGGCTGGGCGGTCGCGTCCACCGGTGCCGATCAGCACGGCGAGCTGAGCTACGTGATCTTCTGGCGATTGGACCGGTAGCCGCCTCGGCCTGTGGGAAGTCACAGTTAACGGGCGCATCCCGCTGGGACCGGGCTCCAGGCTGCGCCCCGGGCCTCCTCGGCACACCACGCCTGCGGGGTCCCGGCCCTCCGGGTGACGATCCCTTGCGCGGCTTCTGGCCGAGCCTAGACGCCCCGAAACTCGATCACCCCGTCGCGCCCGTGGGCCGAGGCTTCGCTCCAGGGGGTGCCCGCCCACCCGAACCATGCGGTGCCTCAGGCGGATCAACCGTCTCAGGGCGGGCGTGGTCTACCTCCGCCAGGATCCACGGATTCCGAACGGCCAGGACCTACCCAGCGCGCGTTCGTGGCAGCCTCCTCGCGCTGGCGCCAACTCGTTGCGGGGCACCGGCAGCTACGCCGGGCCGGTCGCGGGCTCCTTCGGCACAGCGCGGGCTGGTTCGGACCTTTGCACCAGCACCCTTACTGGCTCAGTGGCCCGCTGGCCCGTCGGCTGCGTACAAGTTGTCCACGTGCACGGCCTTGGGATCTACATGGCCTAGCGGCTGACGGGCTTCCGCCGCACGGCGGCATCCGGCGACGCTACGCTCGCGGGGGCCCCATCTACTTAACATAAAGGACGTTATGCTAGGCAAACCGAACTTGCCTACCGGGAGAGCCGAGCGCAGGTTTCCTGATAAACGAGGAGACATTCAGGTCTGTCAGCATTAGGCGAAGCTTTGTCGCCAGGGTTTCCCTCCGCGCCGGCTCTCGCTTCCCCGTCCCTGCCAGCTGGTCC
>JAJFMS010000869.1 GCA_020696885.1 Armatimonadota bacterium
GGATGCGATGAAGGAAGGGGAAGGCACCGTGCTGGACAACACCTGCCTCCTGTGGCTGTCCAACATGTGGTCCGGCTCCCGCCACGACAACACCAAGCTGCCGGTGCTCACCGTCGGCAAGATGGGCGGCGCGCTGGAAACCGGCCGGGTGATGGACTTCAGCGACAAGGGCGACGAGAACCGCAAGCTCTGCAGCCTCTACCTGTCCCTCATGGACCGGATGGGCGTGAAGCTGGACAAGTTCGGCGACGCCAACACCCGCCTCGCGATCTAATCGCCGCGGCGGCACGCAACGATCAACAGAAGCGGGCCTGGAGCAGTTGCTCCGGGCCCGCTTCTTTGCGTGGGAACCGGAGGTTGCCGGCGCGACCTGCAGCTCGTCTTCCGTGCGGACCGCTCTTTACTGCAGGAACTCAATGTAATCCGTCGTAATCAGGGGGCGCTGCCGCTGTCCTGATTCATGACTGCGCGACCGGCGGACGACGCGAGGATAGGACTATGTTGACCATCTACGGGGCAGGCGGGCATCGGTTTTGCGACGGGATCTCTCGCCGCAGCTTTCTCCAGGTGGGAGGGCTGGCGCTGGGGGCCTTCGGTGGACTCTCTCTGGCGGACGTGATGCGGGCGGAGGCGGCCGAGGGCAAGCGGCCCGGGCACAAGGCGGTGATCAACATCTTCCTCGCCGGCGGGCCGCCGCACCAGGACATGTGGGACATCAAGTCCGACGCTCCGTCCGATATCCGCGGCGAGTTCAAGGCGATCAACACCAAAGTGGACGGGATCCAGATCTGCGAGGTGTTCCCCCGCATCGCCGGCCTCGCGGACAAGTGCGCGTTCATCCGCTCCGTGGTGGGCAGCGCCGGGGACCATGACGGCTACCAGTGTATGTCCGGCTGGTCTCGCCGGGCGCTCCCCAGCCAGGGCGGCTACCCCGGCATGGGCTCCGTGGCCGCGAAGGTGCTGGGCCCGGTGGACCGCGCCGTGCCGGTATCCGTGGGGTTGGCGCCGCCGGCCCAGGCCAGCACCTGGTCCGAGAACGGCAGCGCCGGCTACCTCGGCGCCGGCTACGCGCCGTTCCGGCCGTTCGCGGCCGGCTCCGGGTCCAGCTCCGGGCTGGACGTGATCAAGCTGAACGGCATGAGCCTGGAGCGGCTTCAGAACCGCCGGCGGATGCTGCAGTCGCTGGACGCCTGCCGCCGCGATCTGGACGCCAACCTGAACGTGCAGGACCGCGACGCCACCACCGCCGCGGCGTTCGACCTGCTCACCTCCAGTAAGCTGGCGGATGCCCTGGACCTGAGCAAGGAGGATGCGAAGGTCCGCGAGCGCTACGGCACCGGCAAGCCCTACCAGTACACCTACGACGGCGTCCCCACCAACAACGAGCTGCTGCTGATGTCCCGGCGCCTGGTGGAGGCCGGCTGCCGCGTGGTGTCGCTTTCGTTCGGGCGGTGGGACAGCCACGGCGACAACTTTACCCTGGTGCGCGATCACGGCGGCAAGCTGGACCAGTGCGTGAGCGCTCTCATCGAGGACCTGCACACGCGCGGAATGCTGCAGGACGTGAGCGTGGCGGTGTGGGGTGAGTTCGGCCGTACCCCGAAGATCAACCCGCAGGCCGGCCGCGACCACTGGCCGCAGGTGAGCTGCGCGCTGCTGGCCGGCGGCGGCATGAAGACCGGTCAGGTGATCGGCGCCACCAATGCCCTGGGTGAGTACGCCACGGAGCGCCCGGTGCACTTCCAGGAGATCATCGCCACCCTCTACCACAACCTCGGCATCAATGTGGAGACCACCCTGATCGAGGACCGCACCGGACGCCCGACCCGGGCCGTGGAGCAGACCCAACCGATTGAAGAGCTGGTGGGGTAAGCCGCCTCCGCCCGGCGCAGCGTGGTGCTGCGCCCCATCGCGCCCGTACCCTCGACCGGGTTTGTCGCGGCGGCGACCCCGGGAAAGGGTTATCCGTGCGAGGAGCACGTAGGGGGCGCGATGGGGCGGCAGACGCAGGTTACAGACGACGAGGACGTGCTGGAGCAAGCGGACCTGGGGTTAGCGAAGCAGCCGTTCGACATCGACGAGGTGATGGACCGGATCCGCGACGAGGTGCGGCCGTTCGCCAAGGCCGCCCTGTTCGAGCTGGCGGAGCTGGGCCATGAGAGCGCGTTCGAGCAGCTCGTGGCGTGCATCATCTCCATTCGGACCCGGGATGAGGTGATGCTCCCCACCGCCCGGAGGCTGTTCGCGGAGGCGCGCACCGCGGCGGAGGTGGCAGCGCTGCCGGTGGAGCGGATCGACGCCCTGATCGGCGCCAGCAGCTTCCACGAGGCCAAGGCCTACCAGATCCACGCGATCGCGCGGCGGGTGGTGGCGGAGCACGGCGGCGAGCTCCCCTGCGACGAAGAGACGCTGCTCTCCTTCCGCGGCGTGGGACCGAAGTGCGCCAACCTGGTGCTGGGCATCGCCTGCGGCGGGGCGCGGATCGGCGTGGACATCCACGTCCACCGCATCACGAACCGCTGGGGCTACGTGAGCGCGACCACACCGGAGCGTACGATGGCGCAGCTTGAAGCGAAGCTTCCGGAACGGTACTTCGTGGAGATCAACCGGCTGCTGGTGCCGTTCGGAAAGCACGTGTGCACCGGCACGCTTCCGAAGTGCAGTGAGTGTCCCGTGCGGGAGTTCTGTCGCCAGGTGGGCGTGGACCGGCATCGGTGACCTGACGATGCCTTCATGGCCTGACAATGCCCTTATCCCTTACCCGAGTGATTGCCGCGGAGTGAGTCGGTAAGAGAAGCGAGTCATTGCGAGGGTGCGTCTTTTGCACCCGTGGCAATCCCAACCGGTACGGATCCTGCTCCCCCCGTAGCACTCCGGCTGGGTACGGCTCAACCTTCGGGATTGCCACAGCGCCACGAGATCACGGCGAAGAGCGAAGGGGTCGGTAGGCGCTTCGCAATGACGTGGAAGTGCGGGAGCGCAGCTTCCTGTGAGTAGTCCCGGCGCCATCCGGGCACGGCTTCCCGGTGGTATGTCGCCGTCGCCGGTAGGTGCTGCCCGGATGGCTCGATGGCTCCGGGACTCCGTGGCAACCGTGCCTTGCCGTGATCAAGATCCCAGCTCTGTCCGGCGTA
>JAJFMS010000870.1 GCA_020696885.1 Armatimonadota bacterium
ACTTGCAGCGAGCGCGGGCGCTCATCTTGCGCGCCCGGTGCTGCGTCGCCACCGGTGAGCTGGACATCGTGGACGCCGACCTACCAGTCGCCTGGGGGCTGCTGGCGCCCCACGCCGCCGCCGGGTTCATGGCCGGCATCCAGAGCGCGCTGGCCAGTTGGTGGGGAGTGACCTCGCGCCTGCGAGCAGCCCGCGGCGACGTCCGCGCGGCTGCCGTCGCTATGCGTGAGGCGGTCTTCCACCGGCGCAACGTCGCCGCGGCGCCGCAATTGGAAGGACCCTACAAGTATCAATCACTGACCACGGCGCTCCAGGAGTACAGCGTTGCGCTGCTCACCGCCGGTGAGTTTCAAGCGGCGCGCGAAGCGTTCGAGGAGGCCCAGGCGATCCGGCAGGCGATTGGGCTGAGCTCGGCTGGAAGTTGATGCCGAGCGGTCATCCGCGAGCCAAGCCCGCGCGGCCGTGAACGGACCGGCCCCTTCAGCGGCGTTCGGATGGATAGGCAGGTCGTTCACGACCTGCCGGGCGCTGGCCTACCCGCCCGTAGGGCTTTGACGCCCGTCGTCGGGCCGTGTTATAGTTCCAACGATGAACACTCTTCGCTTCCATCACGGGCACGCGCACTCCGGCCGCCATCACGGCGAGCCGCGGCTCGCACGCGCCTGCTGATCGAGAAGTCAGAGAAGGCAGACTTGGAGCCGCGGACCCGAATGGGTGCCGCGGTTTTTGTTTGTCTGCGCGCAAACGGATGGTAGGCGTGGCCGAGCGGTCAAGGCGCCGGACTGTGGCTCCGGTTTTCACGGGTTCGAGTCCCGTCGCTTACCCTGGGAGATGGGCGGGAGTAATGGAGTAAAGGAGTGTTGGAGTAATGGTCGTGGTGCGCCCGTTCGGGCGCGGTCTACCACCACTCCAATGAATCTCTACTCCGACTCCAACGCGTAGATGGCTGGAGCTGTAGGATGAAATACCAATCACCAAGAGGGACCCAAGACATCGTGCCGGAAGAGACGCCGCGCTGGCGGTTCGTGGAGAACACGTTCCGCCGCACGTGCGCTAATTTCGGCTACGAAGAGATCCGAACGCCGATCTTCGAGCAGACCGACCTGTTCGTGCGCGCCGTGGGCGAGCACACGGACATCGTCAGCAAGGAAATGTACACCGTAGCCGCCGGCAAGGGCGAGGAGCGGGAGACCTTCACCCTCCGGCCCGAAGGCACGGCTCCGGCGCTGCGGGCGTACATCCAGCACAGCCTGGGCGCGAAGGCGCCGCTGACCAAGCTCTATTACATCGCCCCGAACTTCCGGCACGAGCGACCGCAGGCGGGCCGCCTCCGTCAGCACCACCAGACCGGCATCGAGGCGCTGGGAAGTGACGATCCGGCGCTGGACGCCGAGATCATCGCGCTGGGGCTTACCTACCTCCGCCGCGTGGGGATCACCGGCGAGTGTACCGAGGTCAACAGCGTGGGCTGCGCGGCCTGCCGCCCGGCGTTCCGGGAGGCGCTGAAGGCATCCCTGGGGGATCGCATCGGCTCGATGTGCGCCAACTGCCAGCGCCGCTACGAGACCAACCCGCTCCGGATCCTGGACTGCAAGCTGGAGGACTGGGATGCACTGGAGCAGGTGGTGCCGGATATCCTGGACCACCTGTGCGAGGGCTGCTCCGGACACTTCGCGAAGGTCCGCGAGACCCTGGAAGCGCTGGGGGTGGAGTATGTGCGGAACAAGCGGCTGGTGCGCGGGCTGGACTACTACGTGAAGACCAGCTTCGAGATCACGCACAGCGGGCTGGGAGCCCAGTCCACCATCCTCGGCGGGGGCCGCTACGACGGGCTGGTGGAAGAGCTGGGCGGGGAGCCAACTCCCGGCATCGGCTTCGGGTGCGGCATCGAGCGAGTGCTCCTGGCATGCGAGCGGCTGGGCGTCTCGTGTCCGGTGGAGGAGCGGCGACCGGTGTTCGTGGTCACGCTGGGCGAGGGCGCCCGGCTACCGGGCCTCAAGCTGCTGAACGACCTTCGCCAGGCCGGCGTGGCCGCCGAGGTGGACTACCAGGCGCGCAGTATGAAGGCGCAGATGCGCGCCGCGAACCGGGCGAACGCGAAGACGGTGCTCATCCTCGGCGAGAATGAGGTGGCCGAGGGCGTAGCGGGCGTCAAGGACATGGCCACCGGCGAGCAGCAGACCGTGCCGCTGGGCGAGATCGTGGCGCGGCTGCAGGGCGGCTAACTGCCGGGCGCGAACCGGACGCGGCGCGCGGCGTCATTGGAGACAGTCGAATCGCTAACACCGGGCTCTCCCGGAATCGAGACTGTTTCCAATGGTGCCGCGCAACCAGCTTGAGTTGATGGGACGGACCTCCGCCGTGGCATGCACCCTGGCGCTATCGGGGGACGTGGCACGGGGTTACGAGCTACTCCTGGCCCGGCTTTCCCTGGCGCGCGCTGCTTCGGACCCGTGGAAGGAAGAGCTGACCGCCCTGTATGAGTCGGCGCTGCGATGCTACCGAAGCCGGTACCCGCTGCCGCGTGACCCGGTCTCGCAATGCGGCGTGCCGCAACATAGTCTTCACTCTCCGTTAACCTGTCGGAAAGGTGAGCCGCCTAAACTGACGGTGTAAGCAGCCACTGACAACTCGATGAGGGTTAACCACCCCGCCTCGCATCGCCTCGATGCGAGGCTTCTTTTTTTGATTCCGGCTCTTGCCTGGTTGGCATCGTTCTTGCCTAGAATGCAAATTACCGGTCTCACTGCAGGCCGACCAAGCAATCAACCATCAGGCGAGGCTCCCGTGATACCGCAGAATGAACTTGACCAGTTGACCCTGGTGATCAACCAGGCAGAATTCGTGACCCAGGAAGGTTATCCCGAGCTGGGTTACACCGTACTTCAGCAGGGCTACCAGCGCGTCCGCACCGTGGGACCGAACCGGGAGCTGGACGCCCTCTGGAAGCGCGCGCTCGCAGACCATAGGGAGCGGTTCCCGTTCGTCGAGCCGACTGCGGTCGCGGGAGGCGCCTCGTTCGCAGAGCCTCCTACCACCCGTCCGCGCATGGTGTGGGAAACTGCGCCCCAACTCTGACGGGGTAGATCCGAGGCGCCCGCGCGCCGCGTGACGAGCGACACTTCGCGCTGA
>JAJFMS010000871.1 GCA_020696885.1 Armatimonadota bacterium
TGCCGGACGCAATCCGTTCCCGGAGCGGCTGCAGCAGGCCGAACCGCTCCAGCAGCATGCCGACCGTGGTGCTCTCGCCGCCCGGGATCACCAGCCCGTCCACCGCTTCGAGTGCCTGGCGGGTCTTGACCGGGACGCCCTGCGCACCCGCACCTTCCAGGGCGTGGAGGTGCTCGTGGACGTCCCCCTGGATCGCCAGTACTCCGATGGTGGGCTTCGCTTCGGCCATAGTTCAAAAGTTCTCGACGGGGAGCTCCTGGGGGAGTGATGGAGTAGTGGAGTGTTGGAGTAATGGGTACTGGTGCGGCCTTTCGGCCGCGTTACTACCACTAGTCCCGAGGGTAATTCATCAGCCCTGGGTTGGTTGCAACACCCACGGCCCGGCAGGCCCTGAAGGACCTATCTATGCGACCGAACGCCCCTGAAGGGGCCTCTCCGGGAGTGTTGGGGTCATGGGGAAGGCGGCCGAAAGGCCGCACCAGTACCCAACACTCCATTACTCCATTACTCCATCACTCCAACCCCTGTCCCTACCAGCCCCTCGCGGCCATCAACTGGTTGCCTTCCAGGGTGCGCACGTCCAGCCCGGACATCGGCTCACCCAGGTCCGTGGAGACTTCGGCCAGCATCTTCGGGTCGTCGTAGTAGGTGACGGCGGCCACGATTGCCTTGGCGCGGCGGAGGGTCAGCTCGCGGCGGCGGTCCGGATCGGTCTCGCCGGCGGCGGCTTTGAAGATCCCGCTGCCCACGAACACCGCCTCGGCGCCGAGCTGCATCATCAGGGCCGCGTCGGCCGGGGTGGCACAGCCGCCCGCGCTGAAGTTGGGAACCGGCAGCTTTCCGGTGCGGGCGACTTCGAGCACCAGCTCGAACGGCGCCTGGAGGTTCTTGGCCTCCGTCATCAGCTCTTCTTCGCGGATGGCGGCCAGGCGGCGGAGGCCGCGCTGCACGGCGCGCATGTGGCGCACGGCTTCCACCACGTTGCCGGTGCCCGCCTCGCCCTTGGTGCGAATCATCGCGGCGCCTTCACCGCAGCGGCGGAGCGCCTCGCCCAGGTCACGACAGCCGCACACGAACGGCACCTTGAAGAGGTGCTTGTTAATGTGGTACTCCTCGTCCGCCGGCGTGAGGACCTCGCTCTCGTCGATGTAGTCCACGCCGAGTGACTCGATGATCTGGGCCTCGACGAAGTGACCGATCCGGACCTTGGCCATCACCGGGATCTCGGAGTTCACCGCCTTGAGCGCGGCGATGATCTCGAGGATCATCTTCGGGTCCGACATCCGCGCCACGCCGCCCTGCGAGCGGATGTCCGAAGGCACCCGCTCCAGCGCCATCACCGCCACGGCGCCGGCCTCGGCGGCGATCAGGGCCTGCTCCGGGTTGGTGACGTCCATGATGACGCCGCCCTTCAGCATCTCCGCCAGGCCGACCTTTGTCCGCCACGTAGACTTATCTGCATCCATCTCGATGTCTCCCTGATACTTGACCGTCCCGGTGCCCGCGGGCGCCTACGGTGAACTCGTGAACAAACTGTTAAAGGCAAAAAGCGCCGGAGCCCCGCCGGTGTGCCAGAACACCACCGTCTCGTCCGGCCGCAGCTCGCCGCGCTGCGCCAGCCCGCGCGTTCCCGCCAGCGCCTTGCCGGTGTAAACCGGGTCCAGCAGGTAGCCTTCCAGCTCCGCCGCCAGCCGGATCACTTCCAGCCCTTCCGGCGTGGGCACCCCGTACCCGGCGCCCAGCCAGTCGTCCCACATCGGGATCTCGTCGGCCGCCGGGCGCCAGTCCACGTCCAGCAGCGCTGCCGCCGCCGCCACCAGCCCGGCGCACTTCTGCCGGCCGGCGGCGCCCCACGGGCTCACGCTGACACCGTAGACCCGGGTCTCCGGCAGGAACAGCCGCGCGCCCAACAACACCCCGGTGAGGGTGCCGGTGGAGCCGGCCGCGACCGTCATGGCGTCGATCCGTCGCCCTTCCCGCTCTGCCTGGGAAGCCAGCTCCCGCACGGCCCGGACGTAGCCGAGGCTGCCGAGCGGGGTGGAGCCGCCCACCGGTATTATATACGGGCGGTGCCCCCGGGCTTGAAGCTCCGCGGCGCGCGTGTTCATGCGCTCGTACATCGCGCCGAGCGTGAGGCCGGGGATGAAGTGGACCGCCGCGCCGAACAGGTGGTCCAGCAGCAGGTTGCCCTGCGCGGCCGGCGGCTCCGGATCACAGAGAAACAGCTCCGAGCGCATCCCCAGCTTGCAGGCGGCGGCAGCGGTCATCCGGGCGTGGTTGGACTGCACGCCGCCGGTGGTGAACACCACGTCCGCCCCCTGCGCCACGGCGTCCGCCATCAGGTATTCCAGCTTGCGCGCCTTGTTGCCGCCCATCGCCAGGCCGGTGGCGTCGTCGCGCTTCACCAGGAGCTGCGGGAGCCCGATCGCCTCGCCCAGCCGGGGAGCGGCTTCCAGCGCGGTGGGGAGGTGGGCCAGGGGGATCCGGGGGAATTCGTCGAGCTGCATGAGGTTCGCCTTGCCGGGGAGAGACCGCACCGGCGCCCCATGGTATCAGGTTCGGCCCCGGGGAGGAACCCGGGCGCCGGTTGTGGGTAGGACCGTGGGTGGAGAGGACAAAGGGAGCAGAGCCGTCCCCAACGGGTGGGTACGGCTCTGCCGGCGCTGGGAGGAGCCCTGGCGAGGGCAACCACGGCGTGAGCCCCTACGAAGCAACGGCCAGTTTGGGTGCCTAACGCACCGCTCCCGGACCCCAGGCCATCACGCAGGAGGCAGGCGTTCCCGGCCCGATAGGAGATGTTTCGCAGGCGACACGTACGCCACACGGAGGCGGGTACCAGCTCACCATGACTGCTTATGGGAGCGGCGTCTGCCACCGGGCACGCCGCCGCATCCCCTCAGTCGCGGGTTCCGGAATCGCTTCGGGGTTGGGCTGTTTCCGCCTCTCGCTCGGCGGGCTCGGCCAGCATCGGCTCGCCGGGCGGGAGGGCCTTGGGCGGCGCTTCTAGCCGCTTGTCTTTCCGAAAGCGGTCTCGCAGCGACGCGACCACCTCCTTCGCCAGGTCCTGGCCTTCCTCGTAGATCCGCAGCATCTCCTGGCGGGTGGGACGCCGGCCCTGGTCGAACACCATCT
>JAJFMS010000872.1 GCA_020696885.1 Armatimonadota bacterium
CAAGTGCGACGACGAGGGGGTGTGAACGGGACATCGAGAGCACTTCAATTCCGCACGCCCTGGGATGCTCGGTCTTGGCCGCGCGTGGTGGACCGCGGGGCTAGTGGGAGCGAACGGCTGTTCGGTTCGGTCCGGTAGTGTGTGGCCCCGAAGCTGATACCCTGGAAGCTACCGGAATGACGAATTGCGATCTCTATGCCTGCGGCTTTTAGGGGAAGTTAACCGCAGAGACGCAGAGGGCGCGGAGAGGGGAGGGAGAGGTTTAGGATGGGACGGTATGCACATAGGTCTCGGCTGTCAGACGTCGAAGGACCGCTTCTTACGGCTACTCCATTCTTCCTTTCTTGGCTTCCCGGCTTCCTGATTATCCCCTCCCCGATCGATCCCGTTATCCTGTCTAATTAGGCGGCCGCGGGGCCGGGCGGCACAGCTCCGAGCTTCGGTTGGCGGACCGGGATGTGGATGGTGAAGGTAGTTCCCTTGCCTTCTTCGCTATCCACGCGGATCTTGCCGTGGTGGCTCTCGATCACGTTGCGGACGATCCGCGTGCCCAGGCCGGTGCCGCCGACCTTGGTGCTGATGGCGTTCTCCGTGAACATGCGCGCGCGCACATGCGCGGGCATTCCTTTACCGGTGTCCGCCACCTGGATCTCGACCCAGGGCTGGTCGTCCAGCTCGATCTTCCGGGAGCGGACCATGATCATCCCGCCTTCCGGGGTCTCGGGGATGGCGTTGTTAATGAGGTTGTAGAGGGCGTTGTACATGCCCTTGCGGTCGAGCTCCACGAGGCCGGTGTCCTGGACGCCGGAGAGATCGATCGCCACGCCCTTGCGCTCGGCCACGATCCGGAGGACGCGGGCCACGGAGTCGGCGCGCTCGCGGAAGTCGGTCTCCTCGAAGTGCGGTTGGGAGATGATGCCCTTGATCGCGTCCGCGATCTCCCGCACGCGCTCCTGGGCGTCCTGGGCGCCGTCGTAAACCATCTCCATCGCTTCCTTATAGAAGCTTCGGACCCCGTCCACCGCCCACTGGATGCCTGCCAGGCGCTCCGCATCGACGCCTTCGAGGGCCTTGTCGAGGTCCTCGTACATCGAGTCCATCATCATCTCGAGCGTCTGGGTGCCGGTGACCACCGGCGTGAGGAGGTTCTTCACGTCGTGGCTGATGTCGCCGATGAGGTTGATGACGGAGGCGCGCCGGGATTCTTCGTAAAGGCGGGCGTTCTCGATGGCCGATCCCGCCTGGGCTCCGAGGATCTCCAGGACCTCCAGGTCGTCCGCGTCGAAGTGACCGGACTTCCGGTTGAGCACCTGCATCACGCCGATACTGTGGCCGTCCATCCCCTTGAGCGGCACGGTGATGATGCTCTCCGTGCGGTACTGGGTGGTCTCGTCTACTTCGGTGTTGTGGATCTGCTCGTCCGCGGCCTTGAGCGTGATGCGGCCTTCGCCGGAGTGGAACGCCTGACCGGCCAGGCCAGTGGTATCCGGCATCTCCATGCCGAGCAGCCGCGCGGTGATCTCCGGGGTGGCGCCGACCACGTAACGGAAGACGAGTACTTCCTTCTTCGGATCGTGCAGGTAGATCGTACCGCCGGACCCGTCTACGGTCTCGATCGCCACGTTGAGCGCTTCGCGCTCCAACTCGTCCAGGTTCGTGCGGGCGTGGAGGGCGCGGGTGATGCGGCGGATCGCCCCGAGCTCCCGCTCCCGTCGCCGGAGGCGCTCGGCGAGCGCGCGTATGTCCCCGTCCAATTCAGGGAGAAGGTCCGGTGGGGTTCCGGCTGGGGGCGCGGGGGATGCCAGATCCATAACGAGGGTAGCGACGAAACTCGGCGACGGTGTGCCGGTCGGGGAGTCGAGCCAACAGAATGCTAGTTGATACTACACCGTGCTAGGTTGCTGATCCTGCAATTCTTCCGCCATTCGGGAAGCCGGCGGGTGTAGCACGGGGGATTTCCGGTCTATTCGCAGCGACTGGCGCCATCGCAGAGCCCGCGGAACTGGCACCATTTGCACCGCCGGGGCTCGGAGGTGAAGTCGAAGCGATCTACCGGCGGGAGACCGTCCACGTCGATGAGGGAGAGGATCGACTCCTGGCTGTCGCGGATGAACTGCTGCACGTCCCGGATGCTTTCCTCACTGTATTCGGTGTTGGAGCGGCGAAACTCCGGATACAGGTGGACGATCTGGGGCACGATGGAATCCATATCCTGGCGCCACTTCTGCGCGGCGTAGAGCGCGTAGCAAGTGACCTGGACCATCTCCCAGAACGGGTCCGGCTTTCCGGTCTTCCAATCCACGATGTGGAGGAGATCGCCGTCGCGGAACGCAAAATCGGGCTTCACCAGGATCAGCGTGCCGTCGTCCAGCCGGGCCGCCGCGTGGCGCTCGATCGGAAGCCAGCGCGAGGTGCCGCCGTTGCGGATGCGCCATGCCAGCTCCGAGTGCAGGAAGCTGCGCAGCGATTCCAGCACCGTCTCCTTCAGCGCCGCGGCGCGGTCGCGGCTGATCGGCGCGGCCGTATAGAAATGGAGGTCGAGCAGCACCGGCCGGTGGGGGAACGCCTCCGGTTCCGCGGTCCAGAACTCCTGAGAATCGCGGAACTGGCGGCTGAGTAGCTTCCGGGCGTAATCCAGCGCCTCCTCGTCCGGCACCTCTCGTCCTGCGCGCCACCGGTTGAGCACCCGGTCGATCACCGTGTGCACGATCTCGCCGGCCCAGGCCTCCAGGCCCACCAGGTCCTTGACGCGGTCGGCCTGGAGGGCTTCCGGAGGTGGTCCCGGTTTCCGGGCCAGCGGAGCCAGGTGATACCGGAAGTAGTACTTCCGAGCGCAGTCTTGAAATGTGCGGGCCCGCGTGGCGGACCAGGGCGGCGCGCCCATCGAACTCTCCCGGGTCATCCCTTACTTGAGGAGCGTGTTCGATGGGGCGAGCAATCAACCCTCCAGTCGAGTGAGCGCGAAGTGAGAGAACTCCGCGCCGGCTCCGGCGACGAGGGAAACCCGGGCCGCTAAGCCGGGGTCGGGGACCTCCAGGGTTGGATACTCGTCGAGCGTCACGGTCAGGAGGCCGCCGCTGCGACGCACGAAGAGCCGGTGCCACACCTCGATCCGGGTGCCGGCA
>JAJFMS010000035.1 GCA_020696885.1 Armatimonadota bacterium
GTCGGGCCGCTCACCGCGGAGTTTACCCTTACCTGCGCCTTCCGCCGCGCCGACGACCGCGTGACCAACGTTGCAGGCTACCGTGGCAGCGCCCCGGACGGCTTCGTCGCTGTGGGTGACCGCTTCGGCGAGACCGTGGGCGGGACTAGCCTCTACTTCGATGACGACTTTATCGTCGGGACGACCGGGCTTCCGCTAATTAGCCGGTTCCCCCCGGCCGCTGGACCCGGCGGCGGCGGTTTAACGTTCGTGGCCGTCGCCATCGACCCGGTCAAGGACTACGTCATCGGCCGCGCGATCGATCCGGCGACCGGCCGGGACCGCCTGCGCTTTACGTACCCGGCGCCCGTTGACAATACCAGTGACGCTTACGGCATGGACGCCGGCACCCCCTGGAAGCCGATGATCTTCAGCGGGGACCGCCTGGCTACCCTGCGGAACAACGGCAACGGTTACTACCGGGTCGAGACGCTGGTGGACCTTGCTTCCAACACCGGCTCCCCGGTGAGCAGTCTCCCCCCGATCATTCCGGTGCGGCAGACCGGTGCTAGCTTCTTCATCCCGGCAGTGGAGCCGGATGGCAACACGCTCCAGTTCCGCCTCGCCACGCCGGAGGAAGGCGATGGGGCTACCAGGCAGACCTTCCCGCCCTACCAACAGCCGCCTGGCGTCACGGTCGACCCGGTCACCGGCGAATACAGCATTCCACCGGGTCTCCTCCCCGGGCTCTGGACCACGCAGGTAGTCATCGAAGAATACGACGGCACCGGCGCGCTGATCGGGAAGTCCTCGGTTGATTTCCTTTTCAACGTGATCGCTAATGCCACGGGTGTGCCACCGGTGTTCAATCGCCCGCCCACTCCTGCGGACGGCAGCGTCATTACGGCCGTCGTCGGGCGGGAGACGAGCTTCCTCATCCAGGCCCAGGACCCGGACGGCGATACGGTCACCCTGAACACTACCGGTGTGCCGCTGGGCGCCCGGCAGTTTGCAAGCCTGCCATCGGTCGGGAATCTTCCGGTGAGCCTGTTCTCCTGGACGCCGACCCTGAGCGACATCGGCGCCTACAGTATTTCCTATACGGCCGAGGATGGCCGCGGCGGCTTCACGCAGACCGCCATCTCGCTCCTGGTCATCGACGGTATCGATATGCAGGAGCCGGACGGCGGGGAGTTCTACTTTGTCGACGATCTGGTCACCATCCGCTGGGACAAGGGTAGTAAGATCCGCCCCAACGGTGTGAAGATCGAGCTTTCACGGGATGGCGGCACCACCTGGGAGGCGCCTCCGATTACGCCGCAGACTCCGGACACCGGCAGTTTCTTCTGGACGGTCACCGGCCCGCTGACCAAGAATGCCAAGATCCGGGTGACTAACCTTGCGGATCCGCTGGACTTCGGCGTTAGTGAGAACGTCTTCACGATCGGCGAAGGTCGGCAGGTTCCCGGGTGCACCACTGCCGCCGCGGCGCCGATCCCGGACAACAACCCGGTCTGGACGGAGAGCCTGCTGACGTTCCCGGACGACCTGGTGATCCGCTCCGTGCAGGTGGCCGTGGACATTTCCCACCCCTACAGCGGTGATCTCGAAGTTGAACTCGAGCACCCGGACGGCACGCGCGTACTCCTCCATGACGAGACCGGTGGCCAGGATGCGGATCTGATCGAGACATTCGGGTATGGATTTACACTCACCGCGCCGCGGGAGCCGCTGACCACGCTGTACGGGCGCCGCAGCAATGGCGTCTGGAAACTCCGCGTCCGCGATCTGAACCCTGGCGACGTGGGCACGCTCAACAGGTGGTGTCTCAACCTCATCGGGCCGGACACCGGCAGGTTCACCCTGGTGCAGCCGAACGGCGGCGAGCGGTGGGCGGTGGCTACCACCCGCCGGATCACCTGGACCTCCCAGAACGTGGTGGGGCCGGACGCAAACATCCAGGTCTCCCGCGACAGCGGCGCTACCTGGACCACGATTGCCACGGTGCCGGTCGCAGCGGGTCAGTATGACTGGCTGATCACCGGCCCGGAGACCACCCACGCTCGTATCCGGGTGGTATCTACCGAGGATCCGGTGCAGGTGGACGATAGTGATGGGGACTTCCTCATCCAGAACCCGTTCCTGAAGGTGCTCCTGCCGAATGGCGGCGAGAGCATCTCTACCGGACAGGTGTTCCAGATCCGGTGGGACGCGGCTCCGCTGGAGACGACCGAGAACGTAACGATCGAGCTCAGCAAAGACGGTGGCGCCAATTGGAGCCCCGTGGCGACCGTGCCCAACAGCGGCTCGTTCAACTGGACCCCGACGGTCGCCAACGTGACCGACGACGGACGGATCCGCATCACGTCGGTGAGCTCGCCGGCGCGCCAGGATCAGAGCGACAGCAGCTTCACGATCCAGCAGCCGGCACTGAGCGTGCTGGAGCCCGCTGTGGGCGACGTGTGGTACACCTACACCAGGCGCACCATCCGGTGGGGCCAGGTGGGTATTACCGGTCCGGTCAACATCGAGGTCAGCCGCGACGCAGGCGTGACCTGGCAGCTAATCATCCTCAACACGGCGAACGACGGCACGGAAGACTGGGTAGTCGCTGGGCCGGCGTCGGAAACGGGGGCGGCCAAGGTCCGTGTGGTCTCGGTGGAGAACCCAAGCCTCTTCGGAAGCAGCGATAGCTTCACGATCAAGGCGATGCGCGTGACCGTTACCGCGCCCAACGGCAACGAGGTGTTCGGTATCGGCTCCACGCAGACGATCACGTGGACCTCGGACGGCGTTCCGGGCAACGTGGACATCGAAGTGAGCCGGGATGGCGGTGAGACCTTCCAGCCGATCGTGAGCAACGTCCCCAACGGGGGCTCGAGCCTCTGGGTAGTGGACGGTCCGATTACCGCTAAAGCGCTGATCCGCGTGAAGGCGAACGGCTTCCTGGCCTCGGACGAGAGTGACGCAGTCTTCTCCATCATTACGGCGAATATTGCGGTGGTCAGCCCGACGGCCGACGAAGAGCTGCGCGTGGGAGATACCGCCACACTGCGGTGGGTTTCCAACGGCGTTCCGGGCCGGGTGCGGGTGGACCTGAGCCGGGACAACGGAGCCCAGTGGCAGACGCTGTTCGCCAACACCGCCAACGATGGCAGCGAGCAGTGGACGGTGACCGGTCCGGATACCAACGAGGCGCTCATCCGGGTGTCTTCGGTCGACCTTCCGGGCCGCTCGGGCCAGAACGCGAATCCGTTCACCATCGTCACCCCGGCCATCACCGTCGGGTCGCCGAACGGTGGGCAGACGTGGTATACCGGCGAGACCCAGAACCTCCAGTGGACGGCCAAGGGCTTCGACGGAGGTGTGCGCATCGAGCTGACCCGCAACGGCGGTCAGACCTGGGAGATCCTCTTCTCCGAAACGGAGAACGATGGCATCCAGCAGTGGACCGTGAACGGTCAGAACGCGAACAACGCTCGGATCCGCGTCACCGCCCTGTCCCAGCCGTCGGTGACCGATCAGAGCGACGGCCCGTTCAGCATCGTGGAGCCGACGATCACGGTGGGCACGCCGAACGGCGGCCAGATCTGGCTGGTCGGCACCTCGCAGACGGTGACCTGGGGCAGCGTGGGTGTAACCGGCAACGTGGACATCGAGCTTTCCCTGGATAACGGGGCGACCTGGAGCCCGCTGTTCACCGACACCCCGAACGACGGCGCACAGGCCTGGCTGGTCTCGGGTGCCGTTTCCACCAGCGCTCGGATCCGCGTGAGCTGGAATGGTCGCAGCAGTGTCTCCGACACGACAGACAGCGCGTTCACAGTCACCCAGCCCACGATCCGCGTCACTTCGCCGGTTAACCGGACGCAGTGGTACGTAGCGGCCCGCGAGACGATCACGTGGGACGGAACCGCGGTCTCCGCAGGCGGCACCGTGGACATCGAGCTCTCGCGCAACAACGGCAAGAGCTACCAGAAGATCATCCAGGACACTGCGAATGACGGCAGCGTTACCTGGCAGGTCACTGGTAAGACGGCGAGCAAGTGCAAGGTCCGGGTGATCTGGAAGCCGATCCCGTCGGTAAGCGGCACCAGCGGCGGCACCTTCGTAATCAAGCCGAAGTCCAAGAGGGCGTCGCGCGGATAGCTGGCAGGGGCGAGGCTTGAAGGCTTCGCATCCGGTCGACAACTGAACAGGCCGCCGGTGGATTTACCACCGGCGGCCTTTTTACGTGTTGGGGACAGCACGGTGTTGGGTGTTGGGCCGGAGACACAGCGACTGGGGAATGTAGGTAGCGATTGGGGGGCAGGAACGTGTAGCCCCAACGCGCAGTGCTGCGTAGGGGCACTCGCCGTGGTTGCCCTCGCCAGGCCGACCTCCCGGCGCTGGCAAAGCGGTACCGGTTGGCAGCGGTACGGCTTTGGGCGCGCCCGCACCGTCGTCGTTTGTAGGGCAACCACGGCGGATGCCCCTACAAAGCAACGGCCTTGAGCCACCTCTACTTCGCGGTCGCCCCGTGCATGCGGAAACTAGCAAGCCTGGTTAGCTAGCCCCGGTCAGGAACCGGCAGGTTCCGTGGGGGTGGGCGCATTGAGCAGCCAGCGGATGCGCACCTTCCCCGGGGTGGTGGTTTCCACTCGTGGAACTGCGGTGCGGATCCCGCGCAGCTTCAGCAGCCGTCGCTGGTCATCGCTGACCGCCTCCGGACGGTACAGCGCGGGAGGGGCTTCCGCCAGGAGCTTCCGGGCACGCTCGCGCAGCCGCGCGGAGGCGCCTTCCATCACCACCTCCTCAATGCGGACTTCGAGAATATTGAACACCAGGATCCCCGAGCGCGTGGCTTCCTCCAGCGGCTTCTCGGCGAGGCGGGCGACGTACCCGCGTTCCCGGTAGAGCCGCTCGATGCCGCGCACGTCATCCTGGAGCTGCGGAAGGCAGAGGACCTGGCCCAACTGCGTGGAGATCAACTCCTGCAGCGTGCGCAGCTCCACGATCGTGTTGCCGGTGACGCGGATGTGGAATACCCGCGGCAGCTCCGCCAGCCGGTAGGTGATCATGGTGCGGCCGTTCACGGTGCGTTGCGCCGCCGCCACACTGCGGAAGAACCCCAGGGCGAGCAAGGCCTTGCGATCCTGCTCCATCCGCGTCGCCTGGAACGGATCGCCGAGCTTGAGCGAGAGAGCGTCTCGCAGCGGTTCTTCCTGCAAATTGCTGCGGCCGGTGAACTCGATGCTGGCGACCACCGGCGGGGCTTCGTCCGCGCACACTGCCGGCCGGCCGCTGAAGGAAGCCGCCAACAAGCTGAGCGCGATGCAGAGCACCCAAGGGGTCCGTCCGGGAAGGGGGTCGAAGTGTGCTCTCGAGATCATACGGGGTGGGGAAGCTGGGGTTCGGCAACAGTCCTCAATTTCTACTCTCCCGAGGCCGGTCTCGTCAGCAGCAGTTCCGGACCTGACGCGGTAACGCTGCAAGAGCCCGACGACCACGCGGGTCGTCGGGCTCTTGAGTTGCTGTCCGCCGGGCCGGGAAGCTCTTGCCTCCCCACACCGGGGGTCGCTTTATAGTAGGACCCATATCGGGTCGTTTTCACTTGTCCAGGTTATTCAGTTGTCACTCCAGCCGGAGCGTCTCGCCGTTATTCAGTTCCCCCTCGCCACGAGGGCTTCGAGCCGATATTCAGTTGTCTCCCAGAGGGCACTACCGGTATTCAGTTGTCACCATCCGGAGATGGGCAGCTATTCAGTTGTGGTGTGTTCCCGACTTCCTAACTCTTGTTTTGTTCCCTGCGGCCTTTGCCTTAACCGCTTACACGACACTTATACCCGGCGCCGGGAAGGTCAAACACGCTGCGGAAAAAGTTCTGCGCCTTCAGGACTTGAGATGCAGAGGCTGCCGTCACTGCAGCAAGCCGCTGATCATGGTGCGAACCCGCGCGAGGGACTCCGGCTGCAGCGAGCCGCTCTCCCGAGCGGCGATTCGTCCAGCGGAGTCCAGGACGAACACGTGGACCACCTTTCGATCCTTGATCTCCAGCGCCTTGGAGAGCGCGTTGGCGGCGTAGACGGTCATGATGTGGGAGCGGGCGAGCTTGGGCGTCCCCTTGACCATCTGTCCGTCGATGTAGCCGCGCATCAACGAGAGGTTGCCGGGCATGGCCGCGATCTCGTAGTAGTCGGCTCGCGTCTCGTCCGGGAATAGTTTCTTGAACTCGACGGCCCACTGCTCCATCGACCGCGCGTGCGCCCGCTCGAATCCCACGACAATCAGCCAGGGTTTGCCCCGGAAGCGGTCGGTGGCTACCTTCTGCCCGGTGAGGTCCTTTCCGTTAAACCGCGGGAAAACAGCCTCCGCTCCGGTGGCGGCCATCGCCGCGAGGCAGAGCAGGAGCAGCGCCAATAGGCCTCGATACTTCATCGCACATCTCCCCGGGCGACGATTGGTCGCCCCTTCCATGAGCTCGACGTCTTTCGGAAGGTGCGCCAGCCGCTGGCCCATTGGATGGCCACCAGGCAGGCAATACCCACCGGATGCAGCAGCACCGTGGTTCCGGGGTAGCGGAATCGTCGCCGGAGCGCCGCGTGCATACCCCCCAGCAGCAGCACCTGTCCCAGCACCGGCAGCGCCCAACTGGGAAGCCCCGCCGCGAGACCCCAGGCGGCAAAGACAAACGGCATTAGAAATAGCATCACTTCCAGGGCGCTCACAGCTATGAGCGTAGGCAGTGAGCCCAGTGCCTGATAGGCGTTCCGGCTGAAGCCGCTCCAGCACTCGCTCCAGCCGTGATACATCCGGCAGCTGATGTGCGCCGAGAGATCCGCGAGCACCACGCGGTGTCCCTGCGCCTTCATCAGCCGCGCGAGGTGGACACCGTCGTGAAGCGAGCCGGGAATTGCACCGTGTCCACCGCTCGCCAGATAGGCGACCCGGTTAACCAGCAGAAACTGACCGCAGGCGGCCGCAAAGGCGGGCTCCGGACGCTCCCACACGGCCCGGAGCGGCAGGAGCGTGAAGAGTATCCAGTAGATGAACGGCACGGTCAGCGCCTCCCCCAGCGTGCCCGCCTCCTGGCGAGGGAAGGTGCTGAGAAGGGTGGCCCCGGCAGCCCGAGCCCGCGACACGGCTGTGGCTACCAGCGGCGGTGAATGCCGGGTGTCCGCGTCGAGGAAGAGGAGCCAGTCTCCGCGGGCGTGGCGGGCCAACTGCCAGCAGGCATGGGTCTTCCCGGCCCAGCCAGCCGGGAGAGGCTCGCCGCGGACGAGTTGCACGCGCGCATCCAGGCGGACCATCCGCTCCACGCGGGAGGCGGTGTCGTCCGTGGAGCCATCGTCCAGCACCAGTATTTCCAGGTGGGGGTAGTCCTGCGCGAGGATGCCGGCCAGGCAGGGCTCGATGTTGTGGGCTTCGTTTCGCGCCGGGACGAGCACGCTTACCAGGGACGTTTCCTCGCCCGGTTCTGCGGGAGCGGGGCGCGCGTAATCGGCCAGGTTCCGCCGCACGAGGGCAGCGTCCGCGAGCAGCAGGGCCAGGATGAGGAGCTGGTAGTAGAGCAGCATCGCTTCTCCTAATCCCCGCGGCTGGAGGGTCCCCAACGGGGAGGCGTGAGCCGGGCGCCGTGGCTCGCTTCCAGCGGTTGCCCGCGCAGCCGGGCTATGGAGTGCCGGATGGAGTCGTAGACCGGGCTGATGCCGCTCCGGCCGTGGAGCAGCACCTGGCACCGGGAGGGGTCGCGGGAGGTGCGCACCGCGGCCAGGAGATCCAGGCTGGTCTCCAGGCGCTGCTCCAGGTCTCGCAGCAGGGGCCGGACCGCCATCCCACGTCCACCGGTTACCGGGAACGGCTCACCAAAATGGACCAGCACCTCGGGGCGCTTCTCGTCCCAGAAGACGTAATCCAGCGCGACCGTGCAGACGTGACAGGAGTCGAGCTGCCGGGCCACCTGGCCGATGCCGCTGTACAGCCGCACCGGGCGGAGGTCCGGGGAGACCATGGCGCCCTGCGCGGTGATCCAGAGCGCCCGGTCCTTCCCCTCTAGCAGCTCCTGGGCGTAGCAGACGAAGTCCCGGCCGCCGTCCAGCGTCTCCCGGTCCACACCGAACACCCCGATTCGGGTGAGGATGCGGTATCGCTCCACCTGGCGCTGGTCCATCGGGCCGTAGCTGTCCACCGGCAGCACCTCCCGCGAGAGCCAGAACGCCAGCAGCACGTCCCACCAGCTCGAATGGCTCATGCACACGAGCAGGGGACCCGGCGGCCGCTCGGGGATCTCGCCTACGAGCAGAACCCGATGAAACGACGCGCGGAGATATCGCCGCACGTAGCCGCGGAACCAGCGTTCCACCCAGGGATGCTTGGCGGCGGGGATCATGCGGTTGCGGCCGCCATCAGCGCGGGCTCGCCCAGGTCTTCCAGCACACAGGCGGCGGCGGTCTGGCCGCTCATCAGGACCATCGGCACTCCGGCCCCCGGGTTCACGCTGCCCCCGGCAAAGTAAAGGCCCGGGAAGTGCGGGCACCGGTTGCCGGGCTTGAAAGCCGAAGTAAGGCCCTTCTGGGTGAGCAGCCCGTAGATAGAGCCACCGGTGCTGCGGTAGAGCCGCTCGATCTCCGCCGGGGTCAGCATCCGCTCCACCCGGATGCTCTCGCGCAGCCCGGTGAGACCGCGCTGCTCCAGGCGGCCCAGGATCGCGTCCCGGTAGCGGGGACCCTCTGTTGCCCAGTCCACGCCGCCCGTCATATAGGGGGTGTGGACCAGCACGTAGAGAGCGGTGTGCCCGGGCGGCGCCACCCCGGGGTCCGTCAGCGACGGGACGGCGAGGTAGATCGACATGTCGCCCGCCGGAACCTTGCGCTCGTAGATGTCTTCGAACTCCCGGTCCGGGTCCTCACTGAAGAAGAAGTCGTGGTGCGCCAACTGGGGCCACGTGCGGTCGCAGCCGAGGTAGAGCACCACCCCAGAGCACGCCGGCTCGAAGCGACGCCGCTCCGACCTGAGGATCTGCGCCGTTTTCGGATGCGGGATCAGCTCGTCGTAGGTGCGGATCACGTCGCAGTTCGAGACCACCACGTCCGCGGGGATCCGCTCGCCGCCGCGCAACCGCACGCCGGTCACCCGGCGGCCCTCCAGCAGGATCTCCTCCACCAGCTCGCCGCGCCGCTCGCGGACGCCGAACTCCGCGGCCAGGCGCTCCAGGGCGCGCGCGATCGAACCGGTTCCGCCCATGGGATACCAGACGCCCTGGCCCATCTGCACCCACGCGATGAGCGCCAGGATGGCCGGCGCCATGAACGGCGACGAGCCCACGTATTGCATGAAGTGGTCGAAGAGCTGCACCACGCGCGGGTCCTTGAAGTGGCGAGTGACCACGCTGTGGAAGCTGGAGAACGGCTGGATGCGGTTGCCCAGCCGCAGCGCAGCGGGGTTCATTACCCCATACTCGCGCAAGAGATCCACCATCCCGCCGTACGGCTTCCAGAAGAAGTACTCGTCCGAGATCTCGAACATCCCCCGGGCGTACTCCAGGAAGCGCGGGTAGGCGTCCGCGTCTCGCGGGCTCAGCCGCGCGAGCTCGCCGCACATCCGCTCCACGTCTTCCCGCAGGTCCAGGACTGTGCCGTCGGCGTAGAAGCACCGCCACTGCGGATCGAGCCGAACCATCTCCAGGTAGTCCCGGCTGCTCCGCCCAACGCTGGCGAAGAGGCGATCGAGAATCTCCGGCATGGTAATGATGGTGGGGCCCATATCGAAGCGGTAACCGCCGCTCTCCCACACGTTCATCTTGCCGCCCAGGTGCGCGTTGGGGTCTACCAGGTCTACCTGGTGACCGCCGGCGGCCAACCGGATCGCGGCGGCGGTGCCGGCTAGCCCGGCGCCGATCACTACCACGCGCTTTCGTGCCCCAGCTTCCACAATAGGGTTCATCGCTCGCTTCGCTTTCCGTGGGAGATCAAAGCCTTTAAGGCGCCAACCACGCCGGCGCCTCGCCCGCCGTGCTGCGCTGCGGCGGCTTTCAGCACCGCCAGCGCCTCCGGGCCGTAGGGAAACATGTGCATTCGCGGCAGGGACGGCAGCGGCCCCTCGTCCAGGACTCTTGGCTGCACCATCTCGCGCAGCCCCTCGGCGCCCCGCATCCGCCCGTAGCCGCTGCTCCCCGCGCCGCCGAACGGCGCCGCCGGGTCCGCGCAGGGCAGCACGATCTCATTCAGGGAGACTACGCCGCCCGGGAGCTCCGCGGCGAGCCGGCGGGCCTCTTGGGTGTCACGGGACCACACGCTGCTGGTCAACGCGAACGGATAGGCGCGGATCCGCTCCACCGCCTCCCGCGCGCTCTCCACCACCGCCAGCCCGATCACCGGGGCGAAGAGGTCTTCTTGAAAGACCCGCATCTCCTCCGTGCAGTCCGCCAGCAGCGCCGGCGTCAGGTAGAACCCTGGCCCGGATACCGGCTGCCCACCGCTGATGAGCCGCGCCCCGCAGTCCACGGCATCGTCGATGAAGGCCAGCGCACGCTCTCGTAGCTCCGCCGTGCGCACCGGGCCGAGGTCCGTTTCCGGCGAGAGGGGATCGCCCAGCCGGACCCGGGAGAGCTGCTCCGCTACCAGGCCCAGGAAGCGGGGGTAGGCGGAGCGCTCCACATAGATGCGCCGCGGCGCCATGCAGGTTTGCCCGCTGCCCAGCAGCCGGCCCCACACCGCCGCCCGCGCCGCCGTCTCCAGGTCCGCGTCCGCGCACACCAGCATCGGATCGGAGCCGGACAACTCAGCTACGGCCGGGCGGATCTGGCGTCCCAGGGACTCGAGCACCGTGCGGCCGGTCTGCACGCCGCCAATCAGCACGTACTTGTCGCAGCCCGCCTCCACCACCGCTCGGCCCACGTCCGGGCCGCCCGAGGCCATCTCCACATACGGCCCCAGCCCGGCCGCGACCAGCAGGTTGTGGATCGCGGCGGAGGTCGCGAGCGCGAGCTCGGACGGCTTCCAGAGCACGGTG
>JAJFMS010000873.1 GCA_020696885.1 Armatimonadota bacterium
GATAGCCAGGTAGGTGCCGGAGCGACCCCGTACAATCCACCCGGGCCAACACACGGCGCGTTGCACAGCCGCAGCCACCGCTTGACCTCTGCCGGGATGAGGATCCCGCTCTCCTCGAGGTCGGCGATCGCCTGTTCTGTCGCCCCAGGCGGAAGTGCGCTCCCGGGGGGGCCGGGGGCCTGCTCAAGCAGGGCACGCACTTGCTCCACGAGTTGATCATTCATCATACCAACCGCACCACGCGGCGGTAACAAATATCGACATCGCATATTCTGCGCCGCGGCAACAAAGCGCACCAGCAACAGCCTTTCCGACCGATGCTGGCGTAACTCATCGAGGGAGTGGATCGAACTCGACAGGCGCCCGGCAGTCATGACTGAGGCGCCCCCCTGACTCCCAGTGCGCCAACGCCGCTGGACCTAACCGATACTGGCCTCGTTTGGTAAACGATCGAAAAAGCGTGCGTGCGAGACGTCGGGCTAGTTCGTGCGACCGAGGATCAGAGCTAGCCTTCAACTGCCCCACTACGAGACAGCGGTCGCCGCACCATCCGCCCGGAACCAACACCGCAGCCGATGGATTAGCCACTTCATCGATCGCAAATGCGACTCCGCCGCGCCGCTGGGGCACGACGCGAACCTGAACCTCCACATGCCGGTCGAGCACCAGGTAGTGAGGCTGCAGGATCGTAGATCCTTTGGGTGCCACGCCAAGGTCTGGCAAGTCCTTACCAGCGATATATTCCTCGATCTCCAAGTCAGGCCCCAGCCCACTCAGGACGAACTTCGTTGCGTCGCGCTCCGCGGCGTGTTCGAGTCCCGGTAAGAGGTCGTCGCGGGTGGCAAAGAAATATTGAGTTATTGGTTCGGGCATTGACGTCTACTTCACTTTAGGTACCACAAGAAGATGGTCTCCTGGGCGCTGGAAGCCCCGGATCCGACCGATTGCTAGGGCTTCGTCGAGCGTCGGCTGACCACCTACCAGCGTATCCACGGTTTGGACACGTAGGATCCGCCCATTCTTCGTCGCTGTAAGGTCTACCCAAGTCCCGGTCGGTCTTCCCGGTCCCCTCGGGATGAACTCTTCCTTAACGTGGGGGATGCGGGAACCTCCATTTGTCACCCTCCATCCACGACTTTCCAGTTCGTTTGCTATTGCCCTGAGTTGTGTGCGGGTCTTTACAGACCCTAGTCTACCGCGCATTGAGAAGCGACCAAACGGACGTGAACTAGTGCAAGGCCCGCTACGCGCGGCGGCGATCGACACCAGCCCCGCACCGACGGCAGGCAGAATGACCCCTCCTGCCATTTCGTCTATACCATCGGATAGTTCCGCGCCGCGTGTAGCCAGTGCGTATCCCCCTGGCGTCTCTGCATTTGCACCGCGCAGGCCCGGTTGCACCCCATAATCGATCTTGACTGCCCAAAGCGGAGAGATACCCTTCCATATCGCCATGCCCAGGTGACCGGGCGCCTGTAAGAGCCAAACTCCGGCTGCCTTCGCGCCGCCCTTGAAATCGTCCCACGGTGAGAGCCCACTCGGGTCGACGGCGTTGACTGGATCATTCCCCACGTACCCGTAGAGATTCAGCCCTCCAGCCCAGCCGATCGGGTCCCGGGTGATGAACCGGCCGATGGCGGGGTCGTAGTACCGGTGGTGGAGGTAGTCCAGCCCCAGGCTGCTGTCCCGCAGGTAGCCCGTAGCGCCGGCGTACTGCGGTGCGAGCCCGTTGGGGTCGTCGATGCCGGCATAGGCGGTCTGCAGGCCGTAGGCGTCGTGGCGCTTGGCGTACGGAACGAGCGCGCCGCCGGCCCGGTCCAGCCCGCCGCCGGCTTCGGTGAGGTAGCGGGTGGTGCCCAGCCAGTCCTGGTGGAAATAACGGTCCGTGCCCGTGGACGCGCCGGCCACCGCCTCGCGGAGGGAGAAGCCGGGGGTGTAGGTGATCGGCTGCCGGCCGCCGCCGGTGATCTCGTCGTAGAGGCCGAAGCTGTCCAGGTGGCTGCTGAGCCCGTCGTTCTTCTTGATGCGGCGGCCGTCGGCGCCATAGGCCGCCGAGAAGAACTGCGTGTTACCCAGGAACGCCTTCCGCAGCCGCCCGTCCGCATCCCAGTGGAACGTGTGCACGGTCGTCGTCGCGCCGGTGGCGCGCTTCTCCCGCCGGAGCATCTGGCCGAACGCGTCGTACTGGAAGAGGGTGGCGTCGGCGTCGGTAGTGAGCGGCGCACGGTTGGCGCGGTTCACCCAGAGGAGCTGGTCGGAGGCGTTGACGCCGTAATACTCGGACACGCCGTTCCGCACCACGCGGGTGCGGTTGCCGTTCGGGTCGTACTCGTAGACCGTCTGCGTGAAGTCCGGATGCGTCTCCCGGGTGAGCTGGCCCAGGTTGTCGTACTCAAACCCGTGCTGCCGGCCGCCCAGGTCCAGCTCGCTGGTGATCCGGCCGGCCGCGTCGTGCTGGTAGGAGAGCGCGTCCATCGCCGCGCCGAACGCGTTGCGGTGGGTGAGGCCGGAGAGTAGCCCGCGGCTGTTGTACTGGAACGTGGAACTGGTGCCGTTCGCGTTGTACTGGGCCACCGGCTGACCCGCGGCGTCGTACTCGTAGCTGAACGCCTGCTGGAACGGGTTGACCACCCCGCTGAACCGGCCCTTGGTGTCTTCGCGGTATTCCCAGGTGCCGACCCCGTACAGCGTCATCGCCGTGCGCCGCCGCTGGAGGGGGTATGGGTCCTCGTAGTACTGGAAGGTGAGCTTCCGCCGCCCGCCGCTGGGCGTGATCTCCGTGGGGCGGTTCGCCGCGTCGTACCTGTAGGTGGTGGTCCCCTCGGAGTCCGTGACGCTGCTCACGCGGCCGAACTCGTCGTAGTTCGTCTCCACCGTGAAGCCGGCCACGCCCTGGAGGCTGGACGGGTAAATCGTCCGATACGGCCGGTGCAGTGCGTCGTACTGGTACTGGATCTGCGGGAAGTAGGTGACCCCGTTGACGCTGGCGGGGCGGCTGCTCCAGGTCATCAGGCCGGTAGCTGCGTCGTAGCCGAACAGCTCTTGCCCCAGGGCGCTCGCGCCGTTCCACTCCGGGTGCCGGATGCGGGTTACCTGGCCTTCGTACACCACCGGCTGGACTCTTCGCCCTTCGGCGGCACCAGCTCGCTCAGGTTCCCGTGGGTGTCGTAGCGATACTGGGTCACGCGGGCGTCCGCGGTGCCGCTCGCCTGCTCGACGGTCAGCACCTGCCCGTCGCCGTTGTAGGTGCAGGTGGTCTCCACGCCGCGCGGATCGATCACCTGCACCACGTTGCCGGCGGCGTTAACGATTGTCTTGCTCGTAGTGTCCGCCACCCCCACCAGGTGAGAGGTGATCTCCAGCAAGCCGCCGCCGAGGCCATTGTAAGTCACCTCGGAGACGCGGCCTAGCGGGTCGGTCACTCGCCAGGGAGCGCCGTCAGGGCCGTACTGCACGGAGCCGACCGAAGGAGCCGGATCGTTCGCCAGCGGGAGCAGGTTCGGCGGCGAGAAGGCGCGGATTGGCCGCCCCAGCGCGTCGAAGTCGCTGGTGTACACCCGGCCCAGCGGGTCGGTCACCGTCTTCGGCACGCCCGGAGGCGCGGCGGCCCCGGCGGTATGCGGCGCGCCGGACGGCACTACGTCTCCGTAGGTGAACCGGGTGGTGTAAGTCCTCGGAGAAGTGAAGACGGTCGCGGAGAAGAGGTCACCCGGACCGGTGTTATGGTAAAGCCACTGGGTCTTCAGGTCATACGGCTGCCCGCCGCCGGTGCGGTGGAACGCCGTGTACTTCACCGGCCGCCCGAAGGAGATTAACTCCGTCTCGGTGGCGTCGCCCAGGGCGTTCGTGGCCCGCGCCTTCACGATCGTCCGGTTGTCCGGACCGTAGGTGTAGGCGATCGTCCCCTGGGAGACGCCGTTCAGCGTCACGCCGGTAAGGTTGTGGTAGCTGTCGTACGTGTAGCCAACCTCCCGGTTTCGGGTGTT
>JAJFMS010000874.1 GCA_020696885.1 Armatimonadota bacterium
CGCCCGCGGGAAACCTACGCGACGCCCGCGACCTTCTTGACCACCTCGATGGCGTGCTGCGGGGTGGAGCTGGTGCCGTGCTCCATGCCGATGAAGTCCGCATAACCCTCTTCGCGGAGGGTCTTGAAGATGTTCACGTAGTTCATCTCGCCGGTGAACGGCTCTTTGCGGCCCGGCACGTCGCCGATCTCCACGAAGCGGATCCAGCCCTTCTTCAGCCCGGTGCGGAGGTTGTTGATGATGTTCCCCTCGCTGAGCTGGAGGTGGTACATGTCGAAGTCCAGCTTCACGTGGGGGTGGTTCACCTCTTCGAGGATCTTGAAGCCGTAGCGCGCGGTGAGCACGCTCATCTGCGGGCTCTCCACGATGTTGAGCGGCTCCAGGCAGAAGTAGACGTCGTGCTTGGCGGCGATGTCGCCGGCCCGCTTCAGTCCCTCGATGCACTGCCGGTACTGGACTTCCAGCGGGATGTCTTTCTGCGTCTCGCCCAGGAAGCAGATGAGGTTCTTCACGTTGAACCGCTTGGCCACCTCGATGTGGTCCTGGAAGTCCTTCATGAAGGCGTCTTCGAAGCCGGTCTTGGTGAGGCCGGTGTTCCAGCCGGTCTTGCCGTTGCCGGTGATACTGCCGCACTTGAGGCCGTGCTTGAGTTGCGCGGCTTCCATGGCGGCGGCCTGGTCCTTCTTGAGGCCCCAGAAGCTGAACGCCTTGCAGCCGGAGTCCGCCACGATGTTGATCCGGTCCGCGTAGGACATCTCGCGCGGGAACATGATCTCGAGGTTCGGGGAAAGGGTGTACTTCGGCGCGGGCAGCCCGGCCGTGGTGTTCTGGGCCTCCGCCTCGCGGATCGGGGCCAGCTCCGCGGCAAGAGCGGCGGCGGGGGCGAGAGCCGCAGTCTGGAGCAGTCGGCGTCGGTTGAGCGGTCTCATGGGGCAATCCTCGATCTCGGCGGCGAATGGCAGGGTACCGGACAGTGCATCCGGGACACCGTATACTCAAGCGGGCGGGGTTCTGCTGGCCGTAATTATAGCGCCGCGCGCAGCCTAAAGGTTACCCCCGCACCGGAACGAACCCTTCCGAGTCTTACCCGTGCGACAGACAGAGATCATTCAGATCGGCTTCCTGGCTTTCCCGGACCTCACCGCGCTCGATCTGGTGGGCCCCCACGAGGTCCTGAGCCGCGTGCCGGGGGTGGAGTGCCGGATCGTGGCGGAGCGCGCCGGTCCGTTCCCCACGCAGAAGGGGATCTGGATGGCCGCGGACGTCTCCTACGACGATTGCCCGCAGTTGGACCTGCTGTGCGTGCCCGGCGGCCCCGGCCAGGAAGCCTGCATGGAGGACGCGCGGCTCTTGCAGTTTCTCCGCACCCAGGCTGAGGGCGCGCGCTGGATGGCCGGGATCTGCACCGGCTCCCTGATCCTGGGCGCGGCCGGCCTGCTCCGGGGCTATCGCGCCACCACGCACTGGCGCTACCGGGAGTGCCTTCGGGACCTGGGCGCCTCCCCGGTGCAGAAGCGGGTGGTCTCGGACCGCAGCCGCATCACCGCGGCGGGGGTCTCCGCCGGCATCGACATGGGCCTCTTCATCGCGGCGCTCCTGGCCGGGGACCACACCGCCCAGTCCATCCAGCTCCAGCTCGAATACGATCCACACCCGCCGTTCCGCGCCGGGACCCCGGAGCAGATCGACGAGGTGCTGCTGGAGCAGCTTGAGGAGCAGACCCAGGCCGCCTTCGAGCGCCGGCGGGAGCAGGCCCGGCGGGTGGGAGCGGCCCTGGAGGGGTGATGGAGTAGTGGAGTGTTGGGTGGGACCCCACCCCGCCCTTCGGGCACCCCTCCCCATCTGCGATGGAGAGGGGCCGAGCCCAGGGGGTTGGTCGGCTTGGCCGAAGTCGGCGCCCTCGCGGATGGAGAGGGGCCGAGACCACGGGGTTGGTGGGCTTGGCCGGACTCGCTGCTCTCGCGTACAGTCTGTTTCCGATTCGACCTTCGAACTTCGTAGCTCGCACTTCCTGAGGTCTCTGTGCGCATCTCCCTTGAACGCCTCTTCCAGGACCCGCCCGTTACCGGCGCTCGGATCTCCGGCATTGCCTGGCATCCGGACGGGCGCAGCTTCACGTATCTACAGCCGGCGAGCGAGCCGGACCGGCCGGCGGACCTCTGGAGCTACTCGCTCTCAGATGGGCGGCGGACGCTGCTGGCCTCCGGCGGGTCCCTGGTTCCACCGGGCAGCGAGAGCGACGCGCCGGTTCCCCTGGACGGCTACCGGTGGCTGCCGGACGGTGAGCGCCTGCTGCTGGCGGCGAAGGGGTGCGCCTGGCTGCTGAACAGGACCGCCGGGGCGCCGGAGCTGCTGCTGGAGGGCATCGACCCGGACGTCGCCCCCCACCAATCCCCTGCCGGCGACCGGCTTGCATTCGTGCGGGAGGGCAACCTCTGGGTGTACGAGCTGGCCTCGGGGGTCGAGCGCCGGCTGACGGTGGACGGCAGCGCGGAGGTCCTCAACGGGAAGCTGGATTGGGTCTACTGGGAGGAGCTGGGCCATCGACATGGGTGGCGAGGGTTCGAGTGGTCGCCCGATGGCCGCAGCCTGGCGTACCTGCGCCTGGATCAGAGCCGGGTACCGGAGTACCCGCTGGTGGACGTGATGGCGGTGCACCCGGCCGTCACCTTCCAGCGCTATCCCAAAGCCGGCGACCCCAACTCCACCGCGGGGCTCTACGTGGCCTCGGCGGAAGACGGCCGCACCCTCGCCGCGCACGCGGAGCCGAACGACGACTGGTACCTGGCGCCGGGAGTGGCGTGGTCGCCGGATAGCCGCGGCGTGGCGTACTGCCGCCTCTCCCGGGATCAGCGGACCCTGGAGCTGCGGCTGCTGGAGCCCGCGACCGGCGCGGACCGGCTGCTGCTGACCGAGAGCGATCCGCACTGGCTAAACGCTATCGGGCCGCCCAATTTCTTGCCGGACGGCGGCTTCCTCTGGTTCTCCGAGCGCACCGGCCACCTCCACCTTTACCGGTACAACGCGGATGGCGAGTGCCTGCATGCCGTGACCAGCGGGGCGTGGCAGATGGAGACGGTCCACACCATCGCGCACGGCTGGGTCTACTTCTCCGGGAG
>JAJFMS010000875.1 GCA_020696885.1 Armatimonadota bacterium
GGAGGACCATCCGCCCCGCGAACTCGTCGGCGGTGAGGTCTTCCTCGTCCTCGTCCAGCCAGGCGTCGTTCTTCAGCGCCAGTAGCTTCTCGACGGCGCACCGGCGCATCCGCTGCTCCCACTCCGCTTCCTGTTCCCAGAGCTGCCGCGCGAGGGCGAACAGCTCCTGGTCATCAGTGGCACCGTCCCGCGAGAGGTGCAGGCGGATCTCGCGCCCGTTCCAGGTCGCCGTCGCCTCATACCAGTTCAGCCCGCGATCGAGGGTGAGGGTGCCGAACGAGGGCGCCTCGACGGTGACCGGCTGCTGCAACTCGGCAGCGCGCCCGCTCAGCTCCGGGTCGGAATACTCGGTGTCGAGCAACTCGAGCAGCTCTGCCGCAAACGAACCGAGGGTTGGGTCCGCCTCGATCCGGCCCAGGCGCACCCGCACCACGTCGTAGGAGTTGAGGGCCTCCATCAGTTCGTCCAGGCGCTCTTCCGAAAGGTCCGTCTGCCGGACTTCGAGCGGGCTTTCCTCGAGCCGGCCATCCGGCCAGCGCCAGGGCTGGAGGCGAAAGCTCAGCGTCCACCCGGTCTCCGGCGGCAGAGAACTGCCATCGATGAAGGGGATCACCACCCCCATTATCTCGGATGCCGCTGTTTGGTCGTCCCGCATCGCAACCCTCCCCTTGCGTTGCCTACGGCGTTGCGAACTTCACCTCGACCCGATCCGGCCCTACGAGCTCTCGCACCCACTGCACGGCTAACTGGAGGTCCACGAGGTTGCGGAAGTTCAGCTTTACCTTGCCCACGGTCTGGTGGCGAAAGTGAAGGCAAGCGCCGAGCTCACCGTCCCGAGCAGTCGCCCAGGGCTCGCGGAAGCCATCCCACGCGACGAACCGGATGTCACTCAGGTCACCAGCCCGGGCCAGGATGCTGGGTTTCCGCCCCGCCTCGGCAGTCCGTTCCGGCACCGACATCCTCTCAACTACCTCCAGCCGCGCCTTCAGCTTGGGCGCTTCCACCTTCGCCGTGATCGCCTGCGCGCCGGCGATGAGCAACCCGACGCCGGCTGCCAGCATCCGCG
This sequence comes from Armatimonadota bacterium, assembly GCA_020696885.1. The sequence goes on from JAJFMS010000875.1 coordinate 1,067, forward strand.
CATCCGGCGAGTGCGCCGCGGCCATCGCACCGCGGTAGTCCACCCCATCCAGGTAGAGCCCCAGGTGCATGAATAGGAGCGCGTCGGCGGTGCGGTAGACGCGGAAAAGCTTGCTGTCGCCTACGAAGGGGGGCGGGTCCTGGTACGTAAGGAAGTACGGCTCCTGGACTGGTGGACCCCCAACCGGTGCCGGCGGCTGCGGTGCCGGGTGTGGGAGTGTCAGCGTCGGCTGGGCCGCCGTGGGTGGGGGTGCTGGCGGCTCCGGGACGCCACCGGGCACCGGCGTGCTGCGGCCGCAGGTTCTACAGGTAACCGCCTGCCCCGCCAGCGTATCGTCCACAAACCAGCTCTTTTTGCAACTGCAAGTCACGCGAATCACTTCAGATGCTCCTTCGCCGTCATCCCGCCCGGCAGCACCGCTCAGGCAAGTTTCCAGAACTCGAACTGCTCGAGTAGCTCCGAGCATGAACCGGCTAACCGGTCGCAGTGCCACTCACAGTAGCCATCCGGGTCGTAGGCAAAATATACCGCCCCAGCGTCCTCACCCGCCAGCCGGAGCAGCAGCAGCTCTCCGTGATAGACCTGGGCGATCGGCAACAGCTCCGGCGGGTAGTCGGCGGCCCGGCCCCAGTGAACCCAGGCTTCCAGGTCTAACAGCAGCTCCGGCCAGCCTTCCGCTGCCTCGTGGCCGAGATCGACCACGTCGGCCGTGATCGGCACACCCGCGGCGCCGAGGGAGAAGAACCGGTGCCGACGCGGACAACCATCCAGCATGAGCGCCGCATCCGGGTCCAGCACGGCGGCGCGCTCGCCCCCGTTCTGCTCCAGGAGGAACCGGCGGTAGTCCGCGGGCAGCCGAAAGCCGCAGCGCCCCTCGAAAGCGGCGATCTCCGCTTCGCCGGTAGTTGGGCCACGGTCGAGAAAGCCGGATAGCATCGCGTCAGTTCCAAGTGAGGCCGAAATCAGCCCGATAGCGTGAGGACGACCTCGTCCACTTCCCCGCCGCGCGCGTTGGAGAATTCCCGCTCGTTCCCGGTGATGGTGAACCCGCACTTCTGCAGCACCCGCAGCGATGCCACATTGTCCGCGGCGGCCCGTGCAACCAGCGGACGAAGCGGAACGATGGATAGCAGTAGGGACAGCGCCTGCGTCGCCACGCCCCGGCCCCAGAACTCCCGCCCCAGCCAGTAGCAGACCTCCGGATCCCCGAACCAGCCGTGGCACATCACGCTGCCGGCCACCTGCCCATCCACCAGGATGGTCTGCTTGGTGATGCTCTCATCTCCGAGGATCTTCGCCCATCTGGCCGTAAACGCAGCCTGGTCGGCCGGATCCTTCGCGGTGAACGCGGCCATCCGGCCGGCGACCGGATCCTGCTGATGATCGAAGAAGTCCGGCAGGTCGGTCTCCTGCACCTCGCGCAACTCGATCTTCATCGCCATCCTCGACGTGGGCTCATTCCCAGTTCGCCTGCAACTTTTCCAACTGGGCGAGTAGGTGCGGACTACCCGCTTCTTGACGCACCGCCTCTTGCTGGATGGCGATTGCCCGCTCCAATTCCTCACGCCCTGCTTCGGGGAAGCCCTGCGCCTTGAGAGCTTCGGCCCGTCCCCACCGGAGCGTGACCTCGCGCTGGTCCGGCTCCCGATCGGCCCGGCATTCGATCACGCGTAGTGCTTCCCGGTATTCGGCCAGAGCGCCGTCCGGATCGCCACGCTGCCGATAGAAGTGCGCAAGCATCGATCGCGCGAAGATAGAGGCTGGGTCCAGCGCTGCGGCCCGCTGGACCTCCCGGAATGCGCCCTCTGCGTCCCCGACGCTCGCGAGCGCGAGCCCGTAGTACAGGTGCAGATCGGCGTGATCGGGATGCTCGCGCAGCGCCTCCACGTACTCCGCGAGCACCTGCGGTGTCGCAGGAGGCGTGATGATTTCGACCGTTCCGTCCGGATGGTCGATCACCACCTCGTTGGATGGAGACGGGTTCTCGGGCGATGGAAGTCTATGGAGAGCCATCACCCGCTCCTGGGACCCGAAGTGCCGGTGCGAGGGCT
>JAJFMS010000876.1 GCA_020696885.1 Armatimonadota bacterium
GCCCTGTTAGCTGTGGAACCGTCCGGGGTTCAGGCTCTCCACCTCAAGCCCGTACCAGACATCGTGACTGTAATCCCAGAATGAGCCCACGAGGACCCGCGGATGCCGGCTCCCACCACACTGACTAGCCAGGACGTTGACCAGAGGATTGAGGACCTGGCCTGGAAGGCTCGAGCCGAGCCGCACGACGTAGCGCTGCTCTGCGAGGCGTTGCGGCATACGGATCGACGTGTGATGCTGCGGGCCGCGGGAGCCCTCGGCCGCTTCGGTGACGAGACGGCTCTGCTCCCGCTCACCACCGCCCTCCGCGAACAGGTTGGAGGCTCGGGCCGGTTGATGGTGGCCACTGGAGGGGTGCTCGTGCTGCTGCTCGGGATCACCCTCTTCGTCCCCGCCGGCCTGACGGACCGGCTGCCCTTGTTAGTAACGCTCCCGGGGTTGATTGAACTCGTCGTTCATAACCGCCGCCGGGGACATGCCGCCCGGGTGCTGTCGGAGGCGCTGGCAGACCTCTCGGGAAGAGTTCAAGCGCCTGATCTGTGGAAGGTGGCCCCGGCGCTCCACCGCGTATCCCGGGACTTGATTCAACAAACCCCCACGACCCGCGCAGGGATCCGGACCGCCGCGCTCCGAATTGAACAGCAGACCCGAGACCTGCGGGTATTGCCGGTGATCGCCACGGAGCGGCCGGAACGATCCCAAGAGCTTCCGAGGCCCGTGCATGAGCCGTCGCCACCCGGCGCTGAAGGATGTGGACTTCCGGATGAAACGAGACCCGGTTGATCTCAACCAGACCCCGTCCGGCTCGCGTGGTCGCTCCGGACTGATGACCTACGCCCTGGTCGACACCCCGCTCGGCCCCTGCGGCCTGGCCTGGAGCGGCCGCGGCCTCGCGCGCCTCCAACTCCCCGAGGCGGACCGCGAGGCCACCGAGGCACGCCTCCTGCGTTCAGCCCTCGGAGCGACGCCAGCCGACCCCCCAGCCCACATCCAGGACGTGGTAGCCGAGCTGCTGCGGTACCTGGACGGCGCGCGAACCGACTTCGCGCAGGTTCGGCTGGATCTAGCCGGCGTCAGCCCGTTTTACCGCGTGGTTTACGAGGCCACCCGCACCATTGGCTGGGGCCAAACGGCTACGTACGGGGAGTTGGCCCGGCTCGCGCACTCGCCCGGCGCCCCGCGCGCCGTGGGCCAGGCGATGTCCCGCAACCCGATCCCGATCATCATCCCCTGCCACCGCATCCTCGCCAGCGGCGCCGGAACCGGCGGCTTCTCCGCCTTCGGAGGCGTCACCACCAAGGCCCGGCTGCTCGCCCTGGAAGGCGTGGACCTCCTGGCGTCCCGCACCGGACAGCGCGCCCTCACCTTCGGCTAAGGGGGCTGGGGGACGCCCTCGGGCATTTGGGTCCCTTGTGGTCCCTTGCGTCCCTGCGGTCCTTTGAAAGCCCCCGGCTGTAACCCCCGGCGCAGCCCACGCATCAAAGCACCAGGCAAGGAACGTAGCCTGAGAGACGAGGCAAAGAACATGCAAAAGCAATTGATCCGGGTTCTGGCGGGCGGCATCCTGGCGGTGAGCCTCGCGGTTCCGGTGCTCGCCAAGTGCGCCATCTACCCTCTCCAGGAAACCGCCTCGCCGAACGGCAAGCTCAAGTTGGTGCCGGGTGCGGACGGCTCGTTCACCTTCCAGACGTTGGACGCAGCCGGAAAGCGGTTCCAGATCACCGGTAGAGGGAAGTTCGCGCCGTTCGGGCACCACCTCCGCGCGCAGATTCCGGACGCTGGCGGGCGGTTCGTGCTCCACGATCCGTACGCGGGCGTGGCGGTCTACGCGGCGGACGGGAAGCTCGTCCGGATGCTCAAGCCCGAAGACCTGTTGACCGCCACCGAGCTGAAGGATCGTCCCGGCTCGTTCGCCTGCCACAAGGAAGGCCAATGGGCTGACGAAGCGATGACGCTCTCTCTCAACGGCGAGACCGCGGTGGCCACCGTTCACACCGGGCGCAAGGTCCGGATCGATCTAGCTACTGGGAAGGTCACCCAATCACAGGTCCGGCGCCCCACAGAGGATGCCGTCCGCACCGCGGGTTAGCGGCCCGCGGCTCAAGGCATGCTACCGGAGGCGGAAAGATGTACCGTAAAGCCTCGCACCTGCTCCTCTCAGTCGCGCTGCTCCCGACCGCGGGACCGGCGCTCGCTTCGTGCGCCATGGCGCGGCTGGTGGTGACCTACTCGGCGAACCGCCGGCACCAGTTCGTGCCCGGTAAGGACTTCCACTTCGCCTTCAAGTCGTCCGGGGCGCCGGGGGGCTACCGAACCGTGGCGAAGGGGGCGTTCAAACCGCTGGGGCATCACCACTCCATCCTGGTGCCCAACTCCGGCGAGCGGCTGGTCCTCGTCGATGGTTATGCCGGGGTCGCCGTGCTCCACACGGACGGGAAGCTGCTGCGCGCGCTGCGCCCGGAAGAGCTGCTCACGCCCGCGGAGCAGCGGGAGCGTCCGGGAAAGTGGCCCTGCCACCCTGAAGGACACTGGCTAAAAGGCGCCCCGAAGCTGACCCAGTCCGATCAGGCGCTGGATGTGACGCTCTATTCGGGGCGCAAGATCCGCGTGAGCCTGCGCGACGGCAGCGTGAATCGGACTGAAGCCCGGGGCTCCGCACTGCAGAGCCTCCGGGCTTCGAGCCGATAGGGCGCGCTGCGTCCTTACCGCTTGGCCGTCAGCGGCGCCTGCTTCGGCACGCTGAGGGCGAGGGCTGCCGTGGCCCAGGCCGTTCCCGGCACGGAGATGAACTGGTCCTTGCCGTGCGGGAAGCTCGTCTCGAAGTACTGCTGCGCCGCCGGCGTGCGCTTCGGCACCCGCCAGGAGCCGTCCTGCTGCTGGGTGATGATCAGGTAGACGGTGCCGCGCGAGAATGCGCCGTGCGAGGCCGGCACGCCGCCGCCGTCGTGCAGTGCAATCAGCACCTGGCCGGTGGCGTAGGCGTCGCTCCCCTTGCCCGGCAACTGCGACCAGCCACCATCGTCCCGCTGGTCCTCCAGGAGGTCGCGCGTTGCCTTCTCGATCTCGCCGCTGTCCGCGCCGGCCCACTTCAAGCCCAGCAGCCGGAACGCCTT
>JAJFMS010000877.1 GCA_020696885.1 Armatimonadota bacterium
CGGTGTACTTGAGTATGCCGTCCGGGCTCACCATCCAGTTGCCGCCGTTCTCCTTGGTCCAACCGTCCAGGTTGACCCCGTTGAAGGCCGGCTCCCACCGCGAGGTAAAGGTGGTGGTGGTAGTGCCCGCCGTCCCCGTGGAAGGGCCCTTGTCCGACGCCGGCAGAAGATCAGCCTGGATCATCTGCCCGAAGGTCACCTTGGTGGTGGGGTTGTCTTTCTTGGCCGCGGCCTCCAGGGCTGCGACGATCTTGGGAGCGTCCTGCACGTTCTTCGCGCCGAGGGCGCCGCCGAACGCCTGGCCGTACGGGTTGAACTTAGCGTCGCGCGGCATCCCGACATGGCACATCCCGCAGTTGGCTGCGTTGAGTGCCGGTTTCCCGGTAGCCGTCTTGTAGTGCGCCTTGAAATTCATCAGGTACTGCGGACGAGCCATCGCGGGTGCGATCGCCCCAGCCGCCAGCACCGCTGCCGCGCTCAGGATGAGTGCGCCTCGATTCATGGGTAGTCTCCTCCTTCACTGCGAAAGCACGGAAACGCGCGGCGTCCTGCCGTCACGGCTCCGCTCCTGCCCGAGACTCGTTCGGCGGTATTTGCCGTCCGTACGCGCTCGCGCCGCGCTTTCTGGGTTCATAGGCCTGTCGCGTGACACCTTCGTGGGTGTCTTGGAAATGTCCTGCGGGAGTAATGGAGAACCGGACTGTTGCTGCCTGATGCTCCATTACTCCCTACTCCAACACTTTTGGGACTTCGGTAGCCGGTGTCCGGATTCGTAGAAGCACGGCGGACGTCAAATGGGATGATGGGTGTGTGGGGTGAAAGGCTCTGACCTCTCGCCTCCCGTATCCCCACACTCCCATCTTCCCAGATTCACTTCCGGACGAACCGCCCCATCGCCGTCGCCCGCTCGGGACGATCGAAGAGCTGCACGAACAGCTCCGTCTCCACGGCCAGTCCTTCGTCGAGCGGTAGGACCGACCGCAGCCGCAGCGCTCGCTTCGCCGCGGCCAGTGCTTGTGGATCTTTGGCGGCCAGCAGCCGCGCGAACGCGGTGGCTTCCTCTCGTAAGGCTTCCCGCGGGAAGACGCGATCACACAATCCCCAGGAAAGCGCCTCCGTGGCCGGTACGCGACGGCTGGAGAGCACCATGTCGCGGGCTCGCCCATAACCCACGCGCCGCTCCACCCGCTGTGACCCGCCCCACCCCGGCAGCACCGCCAGGTCCACCTCCGGTAGGCCGAACTGCGCCTGCTCCGCCGCGAAAACCAGGTCGCACGCCAGCGAGAGCTCGCAGCCGCCGCCCAGGGCGAAGCCGTTCACCACGGCGACCACCGGCTGCGGCGCCTGCTCCAGCAGTAGCGCGGCTTGTTTACCCAACTCCATCAGGGAGCGAATCCCCGCGGGATCCTGGGAGTTCATCTCGGCAATGTCGGCGCCGGCCGCGAAGGCCCGGTCGCCCGCGCCCGTAAGCAGCAGCACCCGCACCGCGGGGTCGTCGCTCTGCTCGCGGATCACCCGGCACAGAGTCTCCAACACCTCGCGGCCCAGCGCGTTCAGCTTCTCCGGCCGGTTCAGCTCGATCCACGCCAGGTTGTCATCCCGCCACGTCTGTACCAGGCTCATCGTTCGTTCCGTTCTACCCGACCCGACCCGTACCAACGCACGCACCGACATTCTACCGGATGCGGCGCGCCTCCCGCCTTACCGTTGCGAGGCAGGGAATCCCGGCCGGCAAGAGCAACACGATACGCACGGTCGGGAAACGGTGCGAGGGAGTAAGGGTGCGAAGGAGTAGCATGAAGCCGGGAAACGAGGTCGTTTGCGCCGGGATTCTGGTGGCCGATCACGTCTGTACGCCGATGGACCGGCTGCCGTCCGAGGGGCACCTGGTGGCGGTGGACGGGATGTTCCTGCTCACAGGCGGCTGCGCGGCCAACGTGGCGGTCAACGTGGCCAAGCAGGGCGTGGGCGTCCAGGTGATGGGCAAGGTGGGCGACGACTATTGGGGCCGGTTCGTGCGGGAAGATCTCGCCCGGCGGGGGGTGGCGACCGAGTCGATCCTGGTGTCCGAGACGCAGCAGACGTCCCAGACGATGATCCTGCTCTGTAAGGGAGAGGACCGGCGGTTCGTCCACACCTTCGGCGCCAACCGGGACTTCCGCGCGCGCGACATCGATAAGTCGCTGCTCCAGGGAGCGAGTGTCTTCTACCTGGGCGGTTACCTGGTGATGCCGGACCTGCTGCCGGATGATCTCGCGGCGCTGTTCCGCTACTGCCGGGAGCAGGGAATCCGCACGGTGCTGGACGTGGTGATCCCCACCGGCTACACATACAACGGCGAGTTGGAGCCGGTGCTGCCCCACACCGATGTGTTCCTCCCCAACAACGACGAAGCCGAGATGCTGACCGGCGAATCGGACCCACTGCGTCAGGCGGAATCGCTGCGCGGGCGCGGCGCACGGACCGTGGTGGTGACGATGGGCGGAGACGGCCTCCTCTTCGCCGAAGGTCAGCAGGTGTGGCAAGCCCGGCATTTCCCGAGCAACGTGGTGGACCAGACCGGCGCCGGCGATGCGTTCTGCGCGGGGTTCATCGCGGGGATGGTCCGGGGCCAGGACCTCGCCGGGTGTATCCACTATGGAAGCGCCCTCGGCGCCTCGTGCGTCCGCAGCATCGGGTGCTACGAAGGGGTCTTTCTGGAAGACCAGGCCGCGGAGTTTCTCGCCGAGAACCGGCTCGAGATCGAGCAGATCCGATAGGGCCCGTACGGGCGGTGTTGGGTATTCGGTGTTGGGTGTTCGGTGTTCGGTGTTCGGAGGGGACGGACGTCGTGGTCGGGCGGCTGGCTCCCATTCGACATTCGCAACTCGTAGCTCGCACTTCCTGAGGGTTCGCCATTCGAAACTCGTCGTTCGCATTTCCCCAAGCTCGCCTCGCCGTGCTCCGGGAGAACCGGGCGATCGGGGTGCTCGCCCTGTTGTTCTGCCTGTTCCTCGGCCTCACCGCGCTCGCGAGGTCGGAGGAGCTGCTCTCCTGGGACCGGCAGATCTCGCGCGCGATTCAGTCGGTGCGGGGTCCGGGGTTGGATGCCCTGGCCAGCGCGCTCAC
>JAJFMS010000878.1 GCA_020696885.1 Armatimonadota bacterium
CTTCCGAATCGAGCAAGGCGACTTCGCCTTTATTGTCGGTCACACGGGGAGCGGGAAAAGCTCCCTGCTGCGCCTCCTCAACCGGGAGTTGAAGCCCACGGCCGGCCAGGTGTGGGTGGACGGCAAGGACGTGGCGCGAATGCACCCGCGGGAAGTCCCGGCGCTGCGGCGGAAGATCGGCATGGTCTTCCAGGACTTCAAGCTCCTGCCGGACCGCACCATCGAGGAGAACGTGGCGTTCGCGCTTCGGGTGATCGGGGTGCACGGTAAGGAACTGCGGAGCCGCACGTTCGACGCGCTGGAGCGGGTCGGGTTGATGTCCAAGGGCAAGATGCGGCCCGGGCAGGTGTCCGGCGGCGAGCAGCAGCGAGCCGCAGTGGCTCGCGCCATCGTGAATCGGCCGGCGCTGCTCCTCGCGGACGAGCCTACCGGAAACCTGGACCCGGACACCTCCCGCGACATCATGCGGCTGCTGGAGCAGATCAACGATGCCGGCACCACGGTGATCGTGGCGACCCACGACTCCCAGGTCGTGGACGCGATGCGCCGCCGGGTCATCGAGCTGCACCGCGGCAAGCTGATCCGAGACGAGGCGCGGGGTGCCTACGGCGCCCTGGAGCCGGTGCTGCGCGGTTAATCCGGAGGGGCGACTCGCCCGGCCGCAGCAGCGGTCGCCCTTCCCAAGAGTAAATTGCGGATGTTTGCAAGATTGGGCTTCCTGATCGGAGAGTGCTGGCGGAATATCCGGCGTCAGGGCCTCATGGCCTTCGCCTGCGTCAGCACCACCACGATCTCCCTGACCATCCTGGGTGGGTTCCTCCTCGTAGCCTGGCAGGTCCACTCCATCGCCCAGGCGGTGCCGCGCCGGTTCGAGGTCCACGCGTTCCTCCGCGCCGAAGTGCCGCGCGAAGAGGCCGAGGCGCTGGTGGCGCAAGTCAAGGAGATGCCGGGCGTGGCGAAAGTCCGGCTGGTGCCCAAAGAGGTGGCCTGGACGGAGTATCGCAAGCACTACCCCCACCAGGAAGACCTGGAAGGGATGACCGAGAACCCGCTCCCGGACAAACTGGAGATCATAGCCGCCACCCCGGAGCAGACCCTGGAAGTAGCGGAAGCCGTGCGGGTGCTGCCGGCCGTGGCGCAGGTGAACGAAGGCAAAGAGCTGCTCCAGAAGCTGCTGGCCATCGCCGGGATCGTGCGGCTCGCCGGGATCATCCTGGCCGCGCTACTGGCGTTGGGCACCGCCGCCATCGTGGGCAACGCGATCCGCATGACGCTGTATGCCCGCCGCCGGGACATCCGGGTGATGCAGCTCGTGGGCGCAACGGATAGCTTCATCCGCCTCCCGTTCGTGCTGGAAGGCGCCGTGGTGGGCGCGGTGGGTGGTGGACTGGCCGCCGCGCTGATGGCGGCCGCGCTTCATTACCTCACCTCCCGGGTGCTGACCGATCTCCCGCTGGTGAGCGAGATCCGCGTGACCCTGGATCCAGCTTCCTTCTGCGGCGCGCTGGTGATGGGCGGCGCCCTGCTGGGCACTCTGGGAAGCCTGGCGTCACTCCGCCGCTTCCTGCGAGGCGCCTGATGCGGATGGGCAACCTCCTCTCCGCACCGGTGTCCCCGGCGTTCCGTGCCGGGTGCGTCCTCCTGGGCCTGCTGGTGCTCATCGCCGGCGCCGAGGGGACGGACGCCGCTCGGAAGCCAAGCCGCAAGCCTGGCCGAAAGCAGAGTCAGAAGCAGCGGATCCATACCCTCCGCACGCGCCTCAAGAGCCTTTCCAAGAAAAAGGTGGAGACCCAGGCGCAGCTTCGCGTGATCAAGCGCGCCGAAGTCCGGATCGCCGACCAGTTGAACCAGAGCTACGAGCGCCTGGAACAAGCCCAGGTCGAGCTGCAGGGGTCCGAGGTTCGGCTCCACGCGGCGGAGCGCCAGGTAACCGAGACCCAGCGGCGCCTGGATGAGGCCGAGCAGCGCCTGGCCCTCCAGCGGCGCCGCTTTGGCCGCCGGATCGCGTCTTCCTATAAAGAAGGGCCGGTCACATACCTGGACGTCGTGCTCGGCTCGCGTAACCTATCGGACTTCCTGGATCGTCAATACTACGTCGGGCAGGTGATGGGGCAGGACGCCGGACTACTGCGGGGGTTGCGGGAAGCACAGCAGGCGGTCCTCCGGCAGCGCCAGCTCCTGCTGCAGAAGAAGCAGCGGCTGGCCGCTGCTCACCAGGACAATCTCCAGCGGGTGGCGCAGGTTGCCTACCAGGCTTCCGAGCGGGAAAAGCTGCTGGAAGCGTTGAAACGAGACCGGGCGCTGCAGGAACAAGAGCTGCAGGAACTAGAAGATACATCCAATGATGTGCAGCAGTCCCTAGAAGCCGAGGTGGCGCGGCGCCAGGCTAACCCCGGATCCTACCGCAACCTGCCGCGCTGGTCCGGGGGGCTCTCGCGGCCTGCAAACGGCCCGATTACTTCGCGGTTTGGGTATCGGTCCCACCCGATCCTTGGGTATAGACGACTACACGCAGGCGTGGATATCGGGGCGGGATACGGCTCGCCGGTGTTCGCTGCCTCGGAGGGCGAGGTCTTCTTCGCTTCTTGGCGGGGTGGATACGGCAAGTGTATAATCGTGCTGCATGGTGGAGGAATGTCCACTTTGTATGGTCATCTGTCCCGAATCGACGTGGCTGCGGGGCAGCACGTACGGCGAGGACAACGCATCGGAGCAGTCGGCAGCACGGGCCTGAGCTCGGGGCCGCACTTACATTTTGAAGTCCGTCGCAACGGGGTGCCCGTTAGCCCTCCGATGTAGCATCGCTTCGGGAGACCAGTGAATGAGGCAAAAAGAGCAGGTCTGGTGGATCTCGGCCACCGTAGTCAGCCTCGGCGCCTTCTCGTTCTTCGCCGGCTTCGGTCTGCGCGGCCTCTTCGACGGCGTCCGCGGCGGGCGCTCGGCCGATGGGCTCACGGGGTATGCCAAGCTCGCCTCGGCCCAGCCGCGGGTCTCGGGGCCTAACATCAGCCCCCAGACTCTCTACTGGGACGTACTCAAGAAGCTCCAGCTCTACTACGTGGAGCCGCTGCCCGCCAACAACACCCTGGCCCTCGGCTCCAT
>JAJFMS010000036.1 GCA_020696885.1 Armatimonadota bacterium
CCACCGTGGATTGGCTCCCCGGAATACGGTGGTGGTTCGATTACCGCTGGGGTGGGGGCGAAGCAGACGAGAAAGAGAACGAGTAGGAGAATGAGAAAGACTCGCTGCTCTTGCTATCGATGGTTGGGTGGGGAACTCCGAGTGGGTTCTGCTTACGAGAGAACCGCCGCCGCAGTGCTCCTTTACCGCCCCGTCTTTCTCATTCTCCTACTCGTTCTCTTTCTCGTCTGCCGGATCTCTTACTTCACCTGGAACGTCTGCAACGGCTGCGACGCGCCCTTGAACACCGTGTACCGATCACCGGCCGGGGCGAGCTGCACGCGCATGAACTCGCCCTTGCAGTTCTCTTCCATGTTCGCGATGCGCTCCGGCGTGGTGTTCTCCTCCGGGCGGTTGACGACGCTGCGGTGGAGCTGGTAGAACGCCTCGATGCTCGGGGCGCTCTTCAGGGTCTTGATCGTCCGCGGGGAGGCGCCCTTGCGGGCGCCGTTCACCATCATCGCTACCTTCGGCTGCATCGCCTCGACCAGTGCCGGGTTGCCGCTGGCTTCCCAGCCGTGGTGCGTCACCTGCCAGAGGTCCACCTGGCCCACCCGGTTCTTGGGGCACGCCAGCTTGTGCTCGATGTCCCAGGTGAGGTCGCCGCAGTTGAGGAAGCCGAACTTACCCACGGAGAGCAGCAGCGAGACGCTGCGCTTGTTGTCCGAATCGTCCGCAACCGGCGCCGGGATGTGTCGCTTGCACGACGTGGGCACGGCCTCGCTGCCTTCCCCGATGACCTTCCCTTCCGAGGCCACCACCTTCAGCTCGATCGGGGCGCCGGCCCGGCGGAGCGCCAGGGTATCGCCGGGCTTGAGCTGCTTGGACTTCCCGCCATTGGCTCGCTTGTAGGCGCTCATCAGGAGGTTGAAGTCCTGGGCCCCGTCCTCCGCGGCGGAGGGGATCCCGTGGTCCCAATAGTGCCGCACCGGCATCAGCTTCGAGAGGTACTCGATGCCGCCATAGTGATCGGTGTGCCAATGGGTGGTGACGTAGTGATCGATCTGCCGGACGCCCGCCACGTATCGCGCCACGTGCTCAATCCGCTTGGCGTCACGGCCGTCCTCCCGCGGCCAGCCGCTATCCACCAGGATGGACTCGCCGCTGGGCATGACCATCAGCGTGGCGGCTCCGCCTTCCGTGTCCACGAAAAACAGGTCGAGCGGACGCCCCGCCTGCGCGCCGGACGGCGCGGGCAGCGCGAGGACGGCGCCTGCCAGCACGGTCAGGGTCAAAGCCCCCGCCCGCCATTTCGACATACGATTCATCTGGAACTCCTTTGATCCCCGGGGACGCTCTGCTAAATGGTGGTTGGTCATCGGAGGCGGGAATCCCTTACCGCGAGCAGTCGACCTGCATCAACTGGAAGACTGCTTCACGGGGATGCTGGATTTCTAGCGTTTAAGACAATCTTTAGGTTGCGCAGGCAGGAAAGACGCGACCAGACGGCCGAACGACTACCAAGTAAACAAGAGTACGGCTCAATAGGCCCTCGCGGAATGACACGAGCACGTATAAACAATGGAACAAATCGCATTTCTCGGAACGCGCCAGCCACGACTGCTCCCGCCGCATGTCGTGGATCTCTATCGCACCGCCGCGGCTAGCCTGGGGGGGCAGGGAGACCTGCTGCTTTCGGGCGCGACGCCCGGCGCGGAGCAGCTCGCTGCGGAGGCCGCATTGGCCGCCGGTGGCGCCGCGGAATTCTTCCTCCCCTGGGCGCTCTATGAACGGGAGTGGGTCGCCCGGATGGAGCGCACGTATGGGGACCGGGTGCGGACGGTCGTCTTCGAAGTGAGCACCTACCCCCAATGGCTGGAGGCAGCGCGCAATGCCCATCCGGACGGCCAACGCCTTTCGGTGGGCTCTCTGGCGGTCCACGCCCGGTGCTTCGGGATGATCGAGCGCGCCACGCTGGTCATCGTGATGCCCTACGTGCGGATCGCCTGGCAGGTTGTCGAGCGTCCGGGCCTGTTCGGCCGTAAGAGGATCACCGGCGAGTCCCGGGTGCGGGAGCGCACTACGGATAAGGGCGGCACGGAGCTGGCCATCCGCTTCGCGGAATCGCTGGGCGTCGCGGCCTACGATCTCTCCCGAGATGACGACCGGTACCGCCTCGCCGACCTCCTGGAGCCGGACGCGGCCTCCGCAGTGCCGGAGCTGCGCGCAGGTTGATCGTGGGTCAGGGTGTAACCGGGAGGTAGTGCGAGCAGCGCCGGCTGCTTCCTCCCGGAGCCTTCCCATTGTTGATGGTTGCGCCTGAACTCAAAGTGCGAGTGATCGTCACGGTCCACGACCTGGCTGCCGTGCAGCCGGGGGCACCCGCGTGAGTCGGGCCGGGGCGGTGCCAACCCTGGTGCTCCCGCCGCGTTACTCCCCCGATTCGGTGAGCCTCTGGCGGGCCGCGGTGGCCAGGCAGTGGGACGTGGAGCGTCTTCACGGCTGGCAGATTCCCGACTCGCTTGCCGGCCGCGAGGTGGCGCTCTACGGCGAAACGTTCTTCGTCCAGTTCGCTGCAGAGCGCCTGGGCCGGGCGCCGGTGTCGCCCGCGCTCGACTGGCTCCCCAGGCTGTCCCACCACTACCTGCAGCGGGAGGTCGGCTACACCGACCTGGCGGATGCGCGCACTCGCCCGGGAAGGCGTTTCTGGAAGCCGGCCGACGAGAAGCTGTTCCCCGCACGCGTCTACGAGGACGGTAGCGAGCTGCCGGACGCTGACGCCCTGCTCGGCGACACACCGGTGCTCGGGTCCGAGCCGGTGGTGTGGACGCTGGAGTATCGCTGCTTCGTGCTGGATCGCCGGGTGTTGACCCTCTCGCCCTACTGGCGCGGCGACCGGTTGGCCCAGGCCGAGGACGGAAGCTGGCCGGCGCCGCCGGGCGAGTTGGAAGAGGCGCTCGCATTCGCCGGAGCGCTCCTGGGCGATGCCGCCGTGGCGGCGCCGGACGCGTTCGTGTTGGACGTCGGCCGGATCGAGGGCGCCGGTTGGGGTGTCATCGAAGCGAACCCGGCCTGGGGCTCGGGGCTCTATGGCTGTGATCCTTCGGTGGTGCTCGACGTCTTGCTCCGCGCCACCCCTGCGGGCTGATTTCCCACCGGAACCGGGTGCTTGCGGCCGGGGTCCAAGGGGTATAGGTGCGTAACCCATCTCGGCCCGGATAGGCAGAAGCAGAATTCCATGAGACTACTCAAGATCGGTCTGGCAGCGGTACTGGCCAGTACACTCGGTGGGGTGCTATTTGCTGCACCGGGAAGCGCGGCCATCGGCAAGGGGAAGATGCCGCCGGACTTTACCGGCACCACGCTGGATGGGCAGAAGGTCACCCTTTCCAGCTTCCGGGGGAAGAACCCGGTGGTGCTGAACTTCTTCGCGGAGTTCTGCGGGCCGTGTCGCAAAGAATTCCCGCACCTCAAGGCGCTGGATGAGAAGCTCGGTCCCCAGGGTCTTCGCGTGATCTCCGTGTCGCTGGACGAGGACCGCGCCACGGCTGCGGTCGTCCCCAACGAGCACAAGGTGAAGTTTCCGGTCATCTTCGATCCGAAGGGCGGGATCGCGGAGAAGTACGGGGTGCAGGCGATCCCGCATACCGTGGTCATCGACCGCGCCGGCAAAGTCCAGACGACTCTCATCGGCCTGGACCTCGAAGCGTTGGATCTCGCCGTATCGCAAGTGATGCGCAACTGACGGCGTCGTGGAGTAATGGAGTGTTGGAGTATTGGGCTTTCGGTGCGGCCTGACGGCCGCGATGGGTGTCGCCCGTAAGGGCACCTTCCCCATCACTCCACGACCTCCGCGAGCCGTACACTCCAGCGTTTTCTTGCTTGCCCTAACCGTGGATCCCGCCCCTCGCCTGCCGGGCGGGCAGGAACCGCAACCAACGGGGACCGAACGGAGTTATGAGTGATGCACTCGCCTCCGTTCGGTAACCCCGATGCCTCCTACTGCCGTAATCGAACCGCCTCCCGCCCGGCTGGCGCTCCTCGCCTCCCTGGGACGGTTGGGCCCGGACCGCCTGGGCGAGTCCACGCTGGTAATGGCCCGGCACGAGGCGCACCGGTGCTTCGTGGCGGGCCGGGCGCAGATGGGCAATGCCGGCGGCCTGGCCGCGGCGGCGCTGCTCTGCCTGCTCATCCCGCTGCACCGTGCCTACGGCGGTAGCTCTCCGGCGCAGTATCCGCCGTACGCATCACTGTTTGGCGTGGCGGTCCAGATCGCGCTAGTTGTCCTTTCTGCGAGGGCCGTTTTCGTCGGCACGCGTCGTGATGCGGCCTCGGGAACGCTGGAAGAGCTGATCCTCACCGGCATCCAGCCGGCACAGCTCCTGCTCGGCAAGTGGGCCGGCGTGTCCGCCGCCGCCGCGTTGTGGGTGCTGATGCTCCTACCGCCCGCCCTCTTCGCCGCTGCGATGACCGGCATCGAAACGCAGGGAGTAGCGCTGCTGCTGTTAGCGTGGGGCCTCTCCGCCTCGGCGGGCGCCTTAGTCGGCGCGCTGTGGGCACTGTCGGAGCGCTCGACCGCGATGGCCGGCGCTTCCTGGTTCGGGTTCGTGCAAGGCTGGCTGTTCCTGCGGCTGCTCCTGCCCCGCGCCGGTACGGGTCTCGGCACCTGGTGGTCGGCGATCGGCCGGACGATCCGGGAGCTTGATCCGATTTCCCTGGTCCCCTCCGTGCTCGGCAGTGTGCACGAGCCGTGGGGGCCTAAGTTGCTGTTTCTGCTCGCCCTGCAGGCCGTCGGCATCATCTGGCTTGCGGCGGGGGACCACTCCTTCCCGACGCCGCGCTCCCGCCGGACCAGCGACGACGATGTGCCGTTGCTCTCCCTGCGGCCGATGCGGGGCTGGCTAATGGGACGCCGTACCAACGCTGCGGTGTACGATCGCGACGTCCTGTTTCGCTGGGAGCGGACGCACGGTTGGCGCGTGCGGGTGAGCCCGCCGATCTGGCTGCTGCTGCTCTCACCGGCCGTGCTGGTGTCGCTGCCGCTGGCGATCCTTGGCGCGGACGCGCACGGTCCCGCGGTGGCGCTGGCCGTGCTCGAGGTGATGCTGGCGGCCGGGATCGCCGGGTTGGGAATGGCGGCGAGCCTCTCGGCGGAGCGCGAGCAGGGGCGCTGGAGCGTCCTCCTTTGCGCGCCGCTGACGCTGCGCGAGATCATCCGGGCCAAGTGGCGGGCCGCGTGGCTGGAGACCTGGCCGCTCTGGGCCGCGGGCGCAGGCCACACCTTGCTGCTGGCGCTATGCGGAACACTCCCCTGGACTGCCGCGCCGGTGGTATTGCTCGCGCTGCCCGTGGCGGCAGGCAGCGCCGCGGCCGTGGCCGGAGCGCTCTGCGCCCGCGCCCCCTCGCTAACGGCGGCCCAGCAGCGAGCGCTGTGTCTGCTACTGGCGCCGCTGGGGGCAGCGCTAATCGGCGGCTGGCTGCTCCCGGGATTGCCGGGTATCGGTTTCATCAGCATGCCGCACCTGCTCGCTTCCGCGCAGCGCTTTACCCCCGGCTTTGCCTCGCCGGCGGCGGCGCTCGGGGTACTCAGCCTTTACGCGGTGGCGGCGCCGGCCGGCCTCTGGCTCACGGAGTGGCAGCTTCGCCGCTGGCCACCGGTTTAGAAAGTGTTTCCAATGCGGATTAGCCGCTTGAAGTCGTTCGTTGCCACCATCGTGGCCCTGGGAGTCGCTGCGGTCCTGCTGCCCCGGGCAGCGTCCGCCGCGCCGCCGGTGGCGCTGGATGGGCGCGCCATCTCCACCAGCCAGTATGACGCCGCGTCCGTGTTGGCCGGCTTTCCGGCCTGGGGCACCGCCGAGCAGTGCGACCGTGCCGCCTACGTGATGGTCCGGCTCGACTCCGATCGCCTGCGGCTCACCATCGGGCTGCCGCGTTCGGTCTCCGGGGCGGCTGCGACCCGCTGGCTCAGCTCCGTCTCCGACGAGCAGCGTTGGGCCAACGTGTCGTTGTTCTATGACCCCCAGCCGGGTGCCCTCTACCTCCGGGCGGATGTGGTAGGTCCCGTTCACCGGGCAGGAATCGGCGGCAGCGAGGCGACCGTGGACCTGGGCCGACTCGCTGCCCGGATCCGGGAGCTTACGCCACTGCCGGTGCTGGCCGGAGTCCGGCTCACCGGCTCCCACCTGATCTCCGCCAGCCCACCTGCGGAGTTCACCTCGAAGCTCGGGGCGGATACGTATCTCTTCTACAAGTCCGCCACCACCGGCGCGGCTGCCGCCCCGCTCACCGTGCGTTACGGAATGCCGCCTCGCTGGATCGCCGCCGCGGCCTGCGGGCTGCTCATCTGGCTGCTGTTTCCGGTCCTGGCGCTGTACGGCGCCCGGTTTTACCTGCTGGGCCAGACGGAGGTGGAGCCCCGGCAGCGGCTGGTGCTGTTCCGCCGGTGGCAACGCGCGATTGCCTTCGTGCCGGCGGCCATGGCGTTGGGGACCGTGTTCCTGGTTCGAGGCTCGTTCCTGATGTTCTTCGGGCGGGCCCTGGCCGGGCTGCTGCCGGTGCTGTTGGTGTTGCCGTGGCTGGGCACTGCGTTCCTGGGGCGGTTGATCGGATTGCCGCTGGAGCGGGCGGCGTGGCCGGACCGGCCGCCGCTGCCCTGGTACCGGGCCGCGAAGCCCGAGCTGTTCGGCCTGGTGCTGACCGGGGCGATGATGCTGTGCGTGGGGGCCGTTTCCGTCAGCGGTGGGACGCTGCGTCTGCCGTTCGGGGCGGTGACGGTAGGCCCAGGCCTCTTCTTCGTGGTTCCGGTGCTACTGGTGATCGGCACCGTTTCCTGGGCCGCCGTGGTGAACTTCCGTCGGAAGCGTGGCACGATCCGGGACGAGCCGGAAGCGCCCGAGGCGATTCGGGCCAGTGTCCACGAACTGACCACTCGGTTGGGCTGCCCGATCAACCAGGTACGCATCGGGAAGCGCCGCGACGGCCTGATCGCCGGCACGGTGATTGTATTGAACGATCTCGCGGTGGTAGGCGCGGAGATAGTCGAGGCGGTGGAGCCGGATCAGCTTGCCGCGCTTATTGCCGCGGCAGCCCTCACTCTGCCGCGCACCCGCGCCGACAAGTGGGTCACGTACGGGCTGACCGCCATGATCCTGGTGCCGACGGGGCTGATGTGCCTCGCCTTCCTGTGGCGGTCGTGGCAGCCCAGCGGCGCCTCCTCCATGTCGTGGGTGCTCCTGGCCCAGCCATTGATCTTCGGCGGGGCCATGCTCTCCGCGCGACGAGCGCAGAACCAGATGCAGCGCGCCGACCTGCGGGCGGCCGAAGCACTGGGCGAGCCGCTGCGTTTTGTCCAAGCGCTGCGAAAGCTGGAGGAGATCCAGCTTGCGGGCTCCGGCACGGACCCCTCCGCAACCCGTCGACTCCCGATGGCCCAGCGACGCCTGCGGCTGGAGCAGAAGCTCGGGCTGGAATAGGTGGTCACGGAACGATGAGTGACCGTTGGGTGGTCCTGTTCCGAGCAGAGCTGAAGCGACTGTGGACCGGCCGCCAGGTTCGCATCGGGCTGGCGCTGCTGCTGGGGGCGCTGGCGCTGCAGTTCGCGGTGGGCCTCCTGCTGTACCACCTGTACCCACCCGGCCCGGGGCGCATGCGCATGCCGACCTGGGTCTACTTCGGGAGCTACTCGCTGGGCCTGGACGGGTTCTGGACCATGGAAGCCCAGGAGTCCCTCGGGCTTCGGCCGGAGTCCGGCATCACCGGGGGATTGCGGTACCCGCTGTGGCTGACGCTGCTTGGAGGCATCGTCCCTGTGACTTCCTTCCTACTGCTCCCGGTCACGGCGGCCTCGAGCATTGCGGCGGACCGGGAACAGCACCGCACCGAGGAGCTTCTGCTCGCAGGCTTCACACCGCTGGAGATGCTGTTTGGAAAGGGTCTCGCGGCGACGGCGCCCTACCTGGCGCTTTACTTCGCACACCAACTCTGCGAGCAGGTGTTTCTATGGTCCGTCTCCGACCTGGGGGAGCTGACTCCGGGGATGCTCGCGAGCGGTCTGGCCGTTCCGGTGCTGCGCGGAATTGGTTTTCTTGCCGGCGCCGCGATCGTAGTGTGCGTCTCCGCGCTCTGTCGCCGCCAGTCCACGGCGATCGTGGGTTGTTACGGCGCGGCCGCCGCTACCCGCTTCGGCCTGCAGGTCCTCGTCAACGTGCTACCGCCCATACTCAAGGGACTGCTGATCGATGGTATCGCGGCGACCGTGTTGCTCCTGGCATTGCTGCTGCTGGCGCGCGCCGCAATCCGGGCGCTGGCCGAACCGGCGGGTACGGCCGGTTCGGCAGGTGCCTGAGCGCGTCCGGAGAAGGCGCCACCGCGATCCGGTACGACGTGGGCCCTCTGCCGCACGGGTGTTGGATATTGGGGCCGCGACCGGGCGTGCGGTCCAGAGCTCTCCCCAACCCCCGGGGATTCCCAACACCCAACACTCGGGTGCCCCCCGGGCTATCCCAACACCAAAATCAACCCCCCTATCGAGCCGACAGCTCGTGGACGTATTCAATCAGGCGGATAACGTTGTCTACGGGCGTCTTCGGCAGGATGCCGTGGCCGAGGTTGAAGATGTGCCCGGGCCGACCGGCGGCCTGGTCCAGGATACGCTGGGTCCGCTTCTTGATCAGCTCCGGCTCCGCGAACAGGACCAGCGGATCCAGGTTGCCCTGGACGGCGCGGTCGTGCCCCACGATGTCCCAGCCCTCGTCCAGCTCGGTGCGCCAGTCCAGGCCGATGACGTCACCGCCGGCGTCGCGCTGGTCCTTCAGCAGGGTGGCCGTGCCGGTGCCGAAGTGGATCACCGGCACGCCCGGTGTGATGCCCTGGATCAGGTCGCGGGCGTGGGGAAGCACGTAATCGCGGTAGTCCTGCGGGCTCAGGCAGCCGACCCAGCTATCGAAGATCTGGATCACCTGAGCTCCGGCCTCCACCTGGCGGTTGACGTACCCAATCAGGCCGCGGGTGATCCGGGCCATCAGGGCGTTCCAGGCACCCGGATCGCGATACATCAGCGTCTTGGTGTGCTCGTAGTTGCGCGAGCCGCCGCCTTCGATGACGTAGGAAGCCAGGGTGAACGGCGCCCCGCAGAAGCCGATGAGGGGAGTCTTCGGGTTCAGCGCGCGGCGAGTGGCGCGCACGGCGTCGTACACGTAGCCGAGGGCGTCCGGGTCCACCTCCAGCAGCCGGTCCACATCCGCGCTCTCGCGGATGGTGGGGGAGATCACCGGGCCGTCGCCCTTGCTGTACTCCAGGTTGAGGCCAAGCGGCTCCACGATCAGCAGGATGTCCGCGAAAATGATCGCGGCATCCGCGTTGAGGCGCTCCGCCGCCGTCACCGTAACCTCGGCCACCAGCTCCGGGTTCTTGCACAGCTCCAGGAAGCTGTACCGGGCGCGCACCTCGCGGTAGTCGCTCATGTAGCGGCCGGCCTGGCGCATCAGCCAGACCGGAGTGTAGGGCACCGGCTCGCGGCGGCACGCCTTGAGGAACGGGGCGTCGTTCCAGGGCGCCTCCACCGGCTGCACCTCCCGGGCCACCGCGGGCTGGCTCGCTCGCTTGTCCTCCAGGATTTCCGCGGCGCGGTCCGACGCCTCTTTCACCAGGTGTCCCATGCGCGGGTGCTGTGGCTCCAGGTCCACCGGCACATTGCAGTGCTCCATGGTCTCGGAGCAGGTCGGGCCGATCGAGCACACGGCGAGGCTGCGGAAGGCGGCCCGGAGCTGCGGCTCCAACTCCAGCTCTTGCGCCACTTTCAAGAGGTGCTCCACCTGCGTGCTGGTGGTGAAGAGGAGCACGTGGGCTCGCCCCTCCGCGATCTCCCGGACGGCGCCGCGCAGCGGCTCGAGGTCTTCCGGTAGGGCCCAGCGGTAGACCGGCACACGGACCACGTTCGCTCCCCGGCGGCGCAGGGCTTCCAGGAACTGCTCGTTCGCCATGCCGTATTCCTGGACGGCGACGGTGGTCCCCTGGAGGTCGATCCCGCGCGGCTCCGCCTGCAGCGTCTCCAGAATCTCGCGCCAGGTGTTTGGCTCGGGCACCGTGATCGTGACCGGGATGCTCAGCTCCCGGAGCGCCTTGACCGGCTTGGGGCCGCGGGCCACGGTGGTGACCTTGGAGAGCGCGTCCACGATCTCGTCGCGGCTGTAGCGCGCCTCGAGCGTTTCCACCAGCGTGCGGGTGCCGACGCCGGTGAGGAAGATCACCGCGTCGATCTCGCCGGCGAAGAGACGCTCCGCGAACGCGAACGCCTCGGCGTTGGCTTCGAGCGGCACTTCGCGCATGGAGGGCGCCACCAGCGGGTCGCCGCCGTGGCTGCGGATGATCGACTCCATCTCAACGGCGCGGCGGCTTTCGAGCGACACGACGCGGAGCCCGTCGAATCCCTTCCGTGGGTTATCGGCCAACGTTCTGTTCCTCTAGTCCCCAGCGGGGCGGGGTGGTTCGCGATGAATGGTTGCGGCTTTCCGCAGCGGGCAAAGTGAGCGGGCAACGTGGTCGCCAGGATCCCCACGATTGTACGACGTTCGTCCCACGGTAGCAAAGGCGGGGGCTGGGTAATAAGATACCGTAAGGCAGCAGGCGGTCGGAGGGAGGTCCTCATGTCGGCGGTGGAGTCGGATCGCGAGCGCCAGATGCGCGAGGCGCAGGAGCTTCTTGGGGACGAGCGCACCCGCAGCTTCGCCAAGGGGTTGTTCTTCGGGCGGTTCGACCCCGACCTGGCCTTCCCTTACCCGGTGCTGCCCGTCGCGGAGCAGGCGCACCTGGACGAATACCTCGACCGGGTGCGCGAGTTCCTGCGGACCCAGGTGGACCCTTACACCATCGACCGCGAATCGCGCATCCCGCAATCGGTC
>JAJFMS010000879.1 GCA_020696885.1 Armatimonadota bacterium
CGGCGAGCTGACCGAGGCCGAGATCGAAGCGGTGGCCGAGGAGGATCCCGCGCCCGCGCTCTACCTCTCCTCGCGCACCCCGGGAGAGCGAGCCGCGGCACGGTTTCTCGGTTCGCTGCCGGACGAGGCGCACGCCCAACTCGGCACGGACGGCTACCTGAAGTGGCGAGTGGATCGGCTGCCTCCCACCCAGCGCGCCTGGGTGAAGGAGGCGGCGCGGGTGCTGGAGGCCCGCGGGGAAGGCCCATTCCCCCTGTCCGGCAAAACACCGTCCTACACCGGCTTCGCGCGGGTGGACGTGATCGGGCTGGAGCAACCCCAGTATTGCTGGTGGATCGCCTCGGACCTCGCGCCCCGCCCCGCCTGGATCACCCTGGTGCGGTCGATCGGGCTGCTCACCGAGGCGTATGGGAAGTCGTACGGGGAGCGGATGCCGGCGGTCGTGAAACTGGCCGACTCCGAGCTGCCGGAGCTGCGCTGGGTGCGCATCCGAGAAATGCCCGCAAAGGCCGCACCCGCTCCACCGGTGGCCCCGGCGATGCCGCTCACTGGGGAGAAGGAGTACTGGGAGGTGGTGCGCGCCTGCCGCGGGGACCTGAAGAAGGAGAGCCTGCGGGCACTGGTGGAGCGCGACACCCTGCTGGACCGCCGTCTGAAGAGCACCGACCCCGCCATCAAGGCGATGCTGGAGCTGTTCGCGAAGCTCCCCGAGGAGCAGCACCGGGCGCTGCTCACCACGGGCCGCCTGGTCTGGTCCGCGGATGACCTTACCAAGCAGCAGCGGAAGCTGGTAGACACCCTCCTCCGGGACGTCAACGCCCGCGGCGACGGATCGGAGCCGTTCCTCCTCTCCCCGGCGCTCGCCACCCGCACCGGCTTCGCGCTGGTCACCGTGCCGGGCGTGGAAACCGCCGTCATTAGCTGGTGGGTCAGCTCGCCCACCGGCACGCATCCCACCTGGATCCCACTGATGAACGCCGCCGCCGTCGCCGCTCCCGGTTATTTCCGCGCGCACCTGGAGCAACTCCCCAGGGGATAGGCGCGGAAGGTGCGAGGGACGAGGTTCGAAGTGCGAAGGGGGAGCGGGTAGGGACGAGTAAGAGTAAGATTTCGGGCGCAGACCGGTGCGGCCGAGTGCTCCCACGATCCGAACACCGAACACCGAACACCGAACACCGCCCGTACGGGCTCACCTTGCAGGGAACGAGCCGGCGAGCGGTGGGTCCTGGAACCGGGAACTCCCTCCCCACGCGGGAACGTTCCACTGTGGGGCCGTGCCGTCCCGCCGGTCGATGGCTCACAATGAGCTGGAGATCGGATCGGCGCGTGTGGCCCGATTCGAAACCTCGACCAATTCGTCGCCGCCAGACGGCTTCCGCTGCCGCCCGGCCCGGGAACCGGCGCCCTCGGACCCGAACCAGCGACCGAGCGATGTATCTACGGAGATCCGAATGAAACGCTTCCTGCTCGTGGCGACCGCCCTCCTGGCCCTGGGCGCCGTTACGACGAACGTCACCGTTTCCCAGGCCCACGAGGCCCCGCTGAAGCTGAACTATCGCGCCATGAACAAGCTGGGGTGGAAGCTCACCTGCCAGGCATGGACCTTCCGCGAGATGAGCGCCTTCGAAGCGCTGGACACGATGCACAGCCTGGGCATCCGGTACGTCCAGTTCTACCCCGGCCAGAAGTTCTCCAAGGAGAAGCCGGACGCCAAGCTGGACCACAACATGTCTCCCGAGCTGGTGGCCGAGCTCAAAGAGAAGCTGAAAGCCGTCAAGATCACCCCGGTGTGCTACGGCGTGGTCGGCTTCGGCAAGGACGAGGCGGGCGCCCGCAAGGTGTTCGACTGGGCGAAGACGATGGGGATCATCAACGTCGTCTCCGAGCCGGCCGAGGACACCGTCCCGATGCTGGACACGCTGGCGCAGGAGTACAAGATCAACGTGGCGATCCACGATCATCCGAAGCCGTCGCACTACTGGGATCCGGACACCGTGCTGAAGGTCGCCCAGGGCCGCTCCAAGCGGATCGGCTTCTGCGCGGACACCGGCCACTGGTACCGCTCCGGCCTGGTGCCGGTGGAGTGCCTGAAGAAGGCCGAGGGCCGCATGTTCGACATGCACTTCAAGGACCTCAGCCCGGACAAGCACGACGTGCCGTGGGGCACCGGCCAGTGCAATGCCCGCGCGATGCTGGAAGAAGTGAAGCGCCAGGGCGCCAAGCCGACCATCTCCATCGAGTACGAATACGGCTCCGGCCCCGAGCTGGTGGCCAACGTGAAGAAGTGTGTCCTCTGGTTCGACCAGCAGGCGACCGAGCTGGCCAAGTAGGTTGCGTCTCATTTAACCGCAGAGACGCAGCGGACGCGGAGAGCCGCAAAGGATGCTTGAGAAACCCTTCCGGACGGGAGGAGATCTCTTCAGGTTAGAACGCCCCATCGATTCCACGTGGGATCGATGGGGCGCTCTGGAACTTGCGGGCGAACACCGCCAATGGGGATCTCGTCGTCCCCGCGTCCCCGAGGATGCCTTGCCAGCGAGGCGATTTCCAATCCCTCGCCCGCACACGGGATCCAGTACCGCCATTTCGCCCACCCCCGCCGATCCCCAGCGACCATGGTGAAGCGCATCTTCGATTTCCGAATGTGTGACGGTTCGCGGAATTTCGCGGACTTGCCGCAGGTACTGGACTGGTATCCCGTGCGCGACCATGTGAGTACGCTACCCGGTGCCAGGTTGACCGGCTTCCTGACGGATCACGTCACCGAAGCCTGGATTGACTTCACCTACCGGGGTCACCGGTTCTCCATCAACGATCAGAACGGCGACTACTGGTTCTTCGTGGAAGACCCAGGGTGCGACGAGCAGATCCTGGACGAGGTGCTCACACACTGGGAAGCGATCCTCGGGCCGAGTCAATGATTCCGGGGAAGTTCACGGGAGTTCACCACAAAGGCACGAAGGCACTAAGGGAAAGGGGTTCTTCTCGCGAAGAGGAGCCGACCTGTGCGAATGCCGAACGGGCCATTGCCGGCTGTGGTTGAGGCTGGCCCGGAGGCATGACCGTGCGCCAGTTCCCCGTCCCCGCAATCCTTTCTAGAC
>JAJFMS010000880.1 GCA_020696885.1 Armatimonadota bacterium
GTGATCGCGGTTCTCTTCCTGTTCCTGCTGCAGCTCCGGGCCGGCCTCATCGTCTCCAGCGCCATCCCGCTGGCGATGCTCTTCGCGATCATCGGGATGCGGTACTTCCACGTCTCCGCCAACCTGATGAGCCTGGGCGCCATCGACTTCGGGCTGATCGTGGACGCGGCGGTGATCATCGTGGAGAACTGCGTGCGGCGCCTATCCGAGCGGCGCGGCGAGCTGGCGCGGACCCTCACGGAGCCGGAGCGGCTGGAGACGATCTACGCCGCCACCGTGGAGGTACGTAAGGCCAGCCAGTTCGGGGAGCTGATCATCATCGCCTCGTACGTGCCGATCCTGGCATTCACCGGCATCGAGGGGAAGATGTTCCGGCCGATGGGCATCACCGTCATCCTGGCGCTCACCGGCGCGCTGATCCTCTCGATGACGCTCACCCCGGCCCTCTGCGCCTGCTTCCTGCGGGTGCGGGAAGAGCGCGAGAACCCGGTGCTGGCCCGGATCGCCGGGTGGTATGGGCCGCTGCTGCACCTGGCGATCCGCCGCCGGGCCGCGCTGGCTGCAGGCGCCCTGGCGTTCTTCCTGGTCTGCCTCGCCCTGGTGCCCCGCCTGGGCTTCGAGTTCATCCCGGAGCTGGACGAGGGCGCGATGGCGATCCAGATCGGCTATCCGCCCAGCATGTCGCTGGAGAAGGCGGTGGAGCGGGCCACCGTGCTGGAGGGCGTGCTCAAGCGGGAGTTCCCAGACGAGATCGACCGCATCGTTACCCGGATCGGACGCGCGGAGGTGGCCACCGACCCGATGCTGGTGAGCCAGCACGACATGCTGATCTCCCTGAAGCCCCAGCGCGACTGGCGCAAGGCCCGCAGCAAGGAGGCGCTGGTGGAGCGGGTCTCCGAAACGGTGACGAAGGTCCCCGGCATGGGCGCCAGCTTCACCCAGCCGATCCGGATGCGGATGAACGAGCTGATCGAAGGCGTGGGCATCCGCGCGAAGCTGGGCATCAAGCTGTTTGGCGAGGACCTGGCCCTCCTGTCCAGCAAGGGCGCGGAGATCAGCCGGGTGGTCCGCTCCGTGCCGGGCGCGGCGGACGTCTCCGTGGAGACCACCGAAGGGCTGCCGGTGCTGAACATCCAGGTCCGGCGAGAGGAGATCGCGCGGTACGGCATCAACGTGGCGGACGTCCAGCAGCTCATCGAGACGGCGGTCGGCGGCACCGAGGCGGGCGTGGTGAGCCAGGGCGACCAGCGCTTCGACCTGGTGGTGCGGCTGGCCGAGCGGTTCCGTAACACCCCGGAGGCGATCGGCCGCATCCAGGTGCCGGCTCCCAACGGGGCGCTGCTGCCGCTGGCGCAGTTGGCGACCATCGAGAGCACGGAGGGGCCGGTGCAGGTGAGCCGGGAGAACGGGCAGCGCCGCGTGGTGATCCAGGCCAACGTGCGCGGCCGGGACCTGGGCGGCTTCGTGGAAGAGGTGAAGCGGAAGCTGGAAGCCGGGGTGAAGCTGCCCACGGGGTACCACCTGGAGTACGGCGGCGAGTACGAGAAGATGCGCTCCGCGCTGGACCGGCTGGCGGTGGCGGTACCGGTCACCTTCGCGCTCATCTTCGTGCTGCTGTTCGCCACGCTCGGCAGCGTGCGGCAGTCCGTGCTGGTCTTCACCGGCGTGCCGTTCGCCGTTACCGGCGGCATCCTGGCCCTGCTGTTCCGGGGGATGCCATTCTCCATCTCCGCGGGCATCGGCTTCATCGCGCTGTTCGGCGTGGCGGTGCTCAACGGCGTGGTGCTGATCACCTTCATCAACGAGCTGCGCCGGGAGGGGATGGCGCGGCGGGAGGCGGTGCTCCGCGGCTGCCTGCTCCGGCTGCGGCCGGTGCTGATGACCGGCGCCGTGGCCAGCCTGGGCTTCATCCCGATGGCGCTGGCGCACGGCCCCGGCGCCGAGGTGCAGAAGCCGCTCGCCACGGTGGTCATCGGCGGGCTGGTAACCAGCACGCTCCTGACGCTGCTCGTCCTCCCCGCGCTTTACGACTGGCTGGAGCGAGAGAAGCCGGGAAGGAGCGCATTGCCTCTTGACCCACAGGCTAACACCACCTTATCTCCAGAGCCAGTAGCCTGACATCAAGGACGTTATGAGTCCTCGGCGCACCATTCGATCACTGCAGCGGGGTCTTGCTGCCGGGCTGGGGTCTGGGGCTCCTGCTGTGTCCACTTCCATTGGGCCAGTAGCCGACCCCCGCGTGGGGTAATAGGTGGGCCGCGAAGCCCCTGTCTTCACTTCTCAGTACTCATACTCGAGACCAGAGGGGTGTGAGGTACCCCCGCTCGTGGTAGAAGAATCTCGTGTATCAGCCTACCCTGTCGACAAGGAAGGAGACGCTGGATGGCAAAGCCGATCCGAGGGGTTCCCGAGTTCCAATCCCACCTTTCTCCACCCAACGCGAGCTGTTCAAGCGCCTGCGCAGGGCCAGCACCCGGATGCGCTCTTCATCACCTGCTCCGACTTCCGCATCAACCCCAACCTGATCACGCAGACCTAATCGGGTGATCTGTTCATCCTTCTGACTCCACGGCTGGGTCTATCGGATTGAAACGGGGCAGGTTTTCGCCTACGGTCCAGAATGCCGCCTCCTCCGTCCCGTGGTGGAGGCAGCCCATGGGCAGGCGCCCTCTCCCGAGCGTCTGACCGCTACCCCACTCGATTTAGGAAGTGGAACGGTTCAATGATCCTCAAGCCCAATCTCCCCTGGCATCGCCTGATCTTTCAGTTCCATGGGACGAGCCTACGCGACTCATGGCCCCGCATTGCGGCCGCAACCTTCCTGGCCCTTGGGGTGACCGTGACCGAGTGGGGCTACAAGATCGACGTACTGGATCTGACCCCCACGCCGTTCACGCTGGTGGGCGTTGCCATCAGTATCTTTCTGGGGTTCCGGAACAACACCGCGTATGGCCGCTTCTGGGAGGGACGGGTGCTCTGGGGCGGACTGGTCAACCACACCCGGAACCTGGCGCGGCAGTTGCTCACACTGGTGTGCCCTTCGGAACACCTCGGTGGAGAGGGTGGGGACGGCGCCGCGTCGGCCCAGGCCAGCCGGTTCC
>JAJFMS010000881.1 GCA_020696885.1 Armatimonadota bacterium
CGCCCGACAGCGGCACGCGGTTCGGCGCCAGGTAGGCGGCGGAGTGGCTGTGCGAGAAGGCGGCCGTTACGTTCGCGGCGGGGACCCCGGTGGCCCGACTCACGGCGGCGACCAGCTCCGAGTACTGCTCGCCCATCAACCCCACCAGGTCCAGGTGCAGCCGGAGCACCGGCACGCCGCTCCCGTCCGCGGGCGCGAAGACGAGCACGTCCGCAATCAGGGAACGGTGCACCCCGGTCGCCCGGTCGTGGCGGGCGGCGCCCCACATCCGGTGGTAAATGCCCACGGGCGGCGTGATGTCCACCCGCGCGTGCCCAAATCGGAGCACGGAGGTGGGGGTAGGAACTCGGGGTGTCATCAGGAATTCCCCTGCCTGCGGAGCAGCTCGGCCAGCATCGCGGAGCGCGTCGCATCGGAGTCGAAGCTGAGGACCGCCGTCTCGATGGCCCGCGCCTGTGGATGACGGTATTTGCAGCGGATCGCGGGCCGGGCGGTCCAGCCCAGGTACTGCGTGCCCAGCTCTACGTCCCGGATCGTCTGGTTGCCCAACCAGAGCAGCCAGTAGCCCACGCGCCGCTCTTTGGAGAGCGGGATGAAGTAGAGGGAGTGCGTGCAGGAGGCATCGACGTTGGCATGCAGCGCCAGGCTGCCGTCCGCGGTGCCGTTCACGCTGGTGGGCACCTGCACGAACCGCTCCTGCAACTGCTCGTCGAGGATGAACCGCCCGGTGGCGCGGACATCGGCGTCTTCGCGCAGCGGCTCGGCAACCGGCGGCGGCGCGGCAGCGTCCAGACGGCGCTCTCGCCGGAAGATCACGCCGCGCTTGCCGAAGGCGTACGTATAGAGCGACAGGGGGATCAGCAGCACGCCCGCTACCAACCCGTAGCTTCCCAGAGACGGCGGTATTGCTCCCGCCTCCAGATACACGTAGTGACTGAGCGGCAGCCCTCGGAGCCTCTCGGGGAGCTGCTTGCGCAGCGGCGGCTCGCCGTAGCGGAGCATTCCGGTCACCGTCGTCGGCGCCTCAGTCAGCCCCTCCGCCATCGATGGCGGCATCTGCACCATCACCGCCGCGTGCGCCTGCGGGTCGATGAACGCGACGTAGACCTTCCCCTCCAGCTCACCGGTCGAGCCGTTGACCTCCTGATCATCGTCCGCGGCCGCCGAGGCCAGGGCGAAGGCCGGATCGTAACGTCCGGAGAGCGTCACGAACTCGTATCCGGCGGCCTCGCGGGCCTTCACGATCTCGGCGGCGGAGATCGGTTGCGGGCCTTTCGGCTGTCCCAGGGACATCAACCCACCCAGCACAAAGAACGGCAGGAACAACCAGCCGATTAGCGGGATGAAGCTCTGGGGGACGTAGTTGACCCGGTGCCGGCTGCCGGAGTGCGCCACGGAGGCCATCACGCCCAACGAGCGATAGAGGAAGTCCACGGGCGCCACCTCCGTGTGGGCGACCCTCTGTCTCCGCGGCGTTACTGCTTGTCCCTGGGAGGGGGCTTGAGTGCGGTGAGCTGCACGGCGATGACGGAGGCCAGCACCAGCAGCATTGCCAGCACCGCTTGCTCATAGGTGAAGTTGTCGTAGTAGCCGGTCAGCTTCACAACGGACTGCAGCACCGGGATGCCGAATAGGAAGAGGACAATTCCGAGTACGAGTCCGATGAGAGTCCGCACGAGCTAGTTCTACCGGTCAGTGCCGCGGCTGCGGGCGGCTATTCGATCAGCGCTTTATTTACGGACTTCCCGGCTTGCGCGGAAGCGTCGAGGAGGCTGGCCAGCCAGATCAAGCCGCCCACCATCCCCACTGCGGCCAACATACCGTTCGGTTCTTCGCCGCGCGGGAGCGGTCCTGCCATGCCCAGGAACAGCTTCATGGCGTCCGGCCCCCCGAATCCCAGGGCCAGCAGTCCAAAGCCCAGGAAGATCCCGCCCTTCACGTACTGCCCGTTGAAGAACTGGCCGCCGCCGGGGCAGATGGTGGAGAGCAGCACCGCCACGGTCTGGTTCCGCTTCTGCGACTTCACGCTGCGGGGCGTGTTGAAGAGCAGCTCGGCCGTGATCCGCTCGTGCTCGTCTTCGGCCTTCTGGAGCACGCCCCGGGCGATCTTCTCTTCCAACGACGCCTTGGCCGGCTGGAGCGCGAACGCCTTCCGGTAGACTTCCAGCGCTTCGTCCACGCTGCCCTTCTCGGAGAGCAGGTCGCCTAGCAGCTCCAATCCCTGGATGTCTTCCGGGGCGAGCTTGAGCGCCTCGCGGACCAGCGTCTCCGCGGAGCCCCATTGCTGGCGCACCCGCATGAGGTAGGCGTCCCGGAGCAGCTGCTCCAGACGCGCTTGCGTTTCGGGGGCCAGCGAGCTTTCCATGAGTGTTGTATAGGATCTCGGCGCGACGCAGCCGGAGCCGCCGCGCACGTGCGACGAAGTCCGGCCGCGGGCCTCAGGCGGTCAGCAGCGGCTTATCCCGCTCCCAGTATTCTTCCAGCCGATAGAACTTGCGGTCTTCCGGATCGAACACGTGGGCTACCACGTCGCCGAAGTCCATCAGGATCCAACGGGCCTCGTTGTAGCCTTCACGCCGGATGCCCTTGATGTCGTGCTCCTTGAGCCGCTCGATGATCCGATCGGCCACGGCCCGGATGTGCGTGTTGGACGTGCCCGAGCAGACGACCATGTAATCGGTCATCTGCGTTTTCTCGGAGACCTTCAGCACGTTGATGTCCTGTGCCTTCAGCTCGTCCATCGCCTCGCGGATGATCTCAACCTTCTCTTCCGCTTCCAGCTCGACGTCCACTTCCACTCCCAATGTTTCAGACTCCAATACGCCCCTCGCTTTCCACCGCATCTCTGCGGAATCTTACCCACCCTTTGCGACCCACGCCACCCTTTCTGCGCGTTCCGCGCGGTGTTCAGGTGTTCGGTGTTCAGGTGTTCGGGGCTGCGGTGGGAAACCGGATGGCAGTGTTCACTCGAGCACCCACAAAGAATTCACCGCTTGCTTCCTGAACACCTGAACACCTGAACACCTGAACACCTGAACACCTGACACCCCTACGGCAGGTACAACCGGTGTTTCCGGATATAGGTTTCCACCGTCTCC
>JAJFMS010000882.1 GCA_020696885.1 Armatimonadota bacterium
CACAAAGACACGATGGCACGAAGAGGAAAATGGGAAACTTTCTCTTAGTGACTTCGTGTCTCTGTGGTGAATTCCGACTGCCGGGAGCGGCTCTTGCCGTCGCCCTGCTGGCCACGGCGGCTGGGCCGGCGCTGGCGCAGAAGGCGCCGGAGATGGGGTACGTCTACCCGCCGGGTGGTCGGGCCGGCACGACGGTGGACGTGCGCGTGTGCGGCTACGATTGGACGCCGGACATGCAGTTCTTCACGCTCACGCCCGGCGTGAAGCTGGAGATCACCGGCCCGCCCGGTCCGATCCTGGTGCCGCCGCCGCCCTACTGGTTCGGCGCCAAGGCATATCTCACGGCGCTCCCCCTCCCGCGCGAGGTGCCCGCTCGGCTGACGCTTCCTGCCAACCTTCCGCCCGGCCCGATCCGCTGGCAGGCAGCGAACGCCAATGGTGGGACGGCGACCGGCGTGTTTATGGTGAGTGCCGCCGCGGACGGCGCCGAAGTCCTGGAGGACGCGGTCCACCGCGCTCCGCAGGTCCTCGCCTCACTCCCAGCCATCGTCAATGGGCGGCTGGCGAAGGTTGAGGAGGTGGACCGCTACCGCTTTACCGCTCCCAGGTCCGGCCCGATCACGGTGGAGCTCACAGGCCGCGGCTTGGGCGCGAACTTCAATGGCGTGCTCGAGGTGCGCGACTCGTCCGGGCGCATGATGTCCGATCGGGCCGACACCAGCGGCAACGACGCGGCGCTCACCTTCGTCGCCGCGGCGGGCACAGAGTATACCCTGGCCCTTCACGATGTGGACTTTCGCGGCGACCGCTCGTACGTTTATCGCCTGCGCGTAGTCCCTGGTCCCCGGGTAGTGGCCGCCTTTCCGGCGGCGGTCCGGCGCGGAGAGACGCGGCGGGTGGAGCTGGTGCTGGACACCGGAGAGCGTCAGTTCGAGCGCATAAGCCACGACGTGCGCGTGCCCGCTGAGGCGGGTCCGACCCGTTTCCAGGCACAGCTTGAGACCCCGAGCGGGCCGGCCCGGTTCGCGCTGCCGGTCAGTGACCTGGCGGAGAGCGTCGCGCCGCGCCAGCCCGGGCCTGCGATGGTGGCCGCTCCCGGCGCCATCACCGGTGAGCTGGATGCCGACCATGCCGAAGCGCGGTTCCAGTGGACCGCAAAGGCCGGCGAACCCTGGCGCATCGCTGCTGCCGCCCGCGAGATCGGCTCGCCGCTGGATGTTGCGCTCCGCCTGCTGGCGCCGGACGGCAAAGAGCTCGCCCGGAGCGACGATCTGCCCGACACGACCGACGCCGCGCTGGACTACACCGCCCCTACAGACGGTACCTACACCGTGGTAGTCTCCGACCTCTCCGGAAAGCGGCTGGAGACGCCGGGCGTCTACCGCCTGGCGATCGAGCGCGCCGTACCGGGGTTCCAGCTCTTGGCGACGCAGCAGGTGAACGTGCCGCTGGGAGGCATTGGCGAGCTGGCGATCAAGGTCCTTCGCTCCGGTGGCTTCAAAGAGCCGATCACGATCAACCTCGCCGGCCTGCCCGAAGGTGTGACCGCACCGCCGCTGGTCCAGGTCCTCCCCGGAGTTGCTGAGGTCAAGGTCGCCCTGCGCTGCGCCCCCGACGCGGCGGCCACGGCCCGCCTCGCAACGGCGACCGGAACCGCCATGGTGGACGGCAAACCGCTGACGCAGCCGGTGCTCGCGGCGGGTGGCGGCAACCTGATCCCGCACTCGCCGGAAGAGGTCCGCGTGCCGGAGATCCTGGTCGCGGTGACGATGAAGGCGGTGTGTAAGGTCGAGCCGGTAGACAAAGACGGAGGCCGCCGCATCCACCGCGGCGCTACCTATCCCGCCCCGGTGATCGTGACCCGGAACGAGGGATTCCAGGGCGAGGTGGGGCTCCAGATGTCCGCGCGGCAGAGCTACACCTGCATGGGGATCACCGGGCCCGATATCGTCGTCCCTCCGGGCGTGACCCGCACTACCTACCCGTGCTTCATGCCGGAATGGCTGGAGACCTCGCGCACCTCCCGGATGATCGTGATCGCCGTGGCGAAGGTAGCCGATCCGAAGGGCAACGTCCGGCACCTGGTGAGCCTGATGGACGGCCGGATCACGATGGCGATGGAGGGTGCGCTGATGAAAGTCTCGCACCGGCCCGAGGAGCGAACCGTCCGCGCCGGCGCTTCGTTCCGGGTGCCGGTAAAGGTGGTCCGCTCGCCGGACCTCCCGCTGCCCGCGCGCATCACGCTGGTACTGCCGCCGGAGCTGGAAGGCCTCGTCCGCGCCGAGCCGCTGGTGCTGGAGCCTGGCCGCGCCGAGGGCGAGGTAGTGCTGACCACCACGGCCGGCGCGACCCTCCTGGGGGACCAGACCCTCACCCTGCGGGCCACGGCGATGCTGCCCGGGGAGCTGGCCGTGGTCTCCGAGACACAGGTCCCGGTCCTCTTCGTCGACAAGTAGTCACCCCGCCAGAAGGTCAGATCCATGTCCACTCAAGAGTCCCTCACCCGACGTGAAGTCCTCATCGCTGGTGGCGCCGCGCTCGGTGCGCTGGCGGCGGGTGGACCGGCCCGCGCGGAGGACGCCCCCAAGCGGCTCCGGGTGGGGATGCTCGGCATCGACAACTACCAGGCGGTCGAATTCGCGAAGTTCATGAATGACCCGCAGGCCACCGGGGAGCTCACCGGTCTCCAGGTAACGGTGGCGTACCCTGGTGGCAGCCCCGACCTGGTGGAGAGCCGGGAGTCGCTCCCGAAGTGGATCCAGCAGATCCAGCCGTTCGGGGTGAAGATCGTAGACAGCATCCCGGACGTGCTGCGGCACGTGGACGCCGTGTTGGTGATGAGCATGGACGGGCGGGCGCACCTGGGCCTGGCGAAGCCCGCCATCGAAGCGCGGAAGCCGCTCTACATCGGGCGCCCGCTGGCGGCGTCGATGGAGGACGCGGTGCGGATTTACCGCCTGGCCGCGGACAAGAAGGTCCCGATCTTCTCCTGTTCCCAGCACCGGTTCAGCCCCGGCTTTTACGACATGCGCAACCATCCGGAAGTGGGCAAGGTGCTCGGCTGCGAGGTCCACGGCGGCTGCCCGATTGACCCGAC
>JAJFMS010000037.1 GCA_020696885.1 Armatimonadota bacterium
TCTGAGAAGTAGTGATAGGTGGGGCCCGCGCTGGGCTCTTGGAGCGGGATGAAATTGGCGAGCACCACCACTTTGCTCGCGTCTTCGGGGCTACGGAAGAAGTAGACGTCCGTGTTGTCGGCCTTCGGATCCTCCGCGATCATCGGCGCCTCTGCGTGGCTCGAAGCCCGGGCAGGGGAAGCGGTGATGGCGAACGCGGCGATCCCGGCAGACAACAGGACCAGGGAGCGATAACGCATACATCGTCCTCCAGGGGGTAGAAAGGGAGGCGTCCCGGTCATACGAGGACGGGACGAGTCTCGGGGACGGTGCCGGTTTACCCCGTGGAGGTAACAAGGCGGTAACAACAGCGCACCGCTGAGGTTACAGTTTGGTGAGGGAGGACGTGGTCAGGCGTGAACCAGCTCCCAGGGGAGTGCGAGGCCGAACCAGGTGCCCTCTCCCAGGCGGGTGCGCACGGTCAGCGGAACCCCCATGCGCGCCGTGAGGTGCCGGACGATGGTCATCCCGAGACCACGGCCTGGGGGCAGGTCCGCGCGCCGCTCGCAGGCACGGCTGTCCGGGGACTGGTAGAACTCCTCGAAGATCCGCTCCTGCACGGACGGGCTCATGCCGAGGCCGTTGTCCTCCACCTCCAGCAGCCACCGGTCCGGTGACGCCGAGCGGACCCGCACCGTTACCCGGCCATCTCTCCGTTCCTGAACCTCCGGCTTACCCGCGGTGAACTTGATGGCATTCGAGACAAGGTTCGTTACCAGATGAGTCAGGTGAACCCGGTCCAGGTGCACGGCCGGGAAGTCCGGCTCCGCGTCCAGCGTGAGCCGGACCCCGCGGCTCTCCGCCTGCAGCGTAAACCCGGCCAGCAGCTCGCCGAGGAATTCGGCCACGTCGATCCGATCCACGCTCCAGGGGATGTGACCCGATTCGATCCGGGCGTAGGTAAGGAGTTCGTCGACCATGCCGCTCATGGAGCAGGCTCCCCGATCCAGGAGGGCGAGCGACTCCGCCCGGTCCGTGGGGTCGTCTTCGATGCCCAGCAGGTGGACCAGCGTGCGCATGGAGGCCAGGGGCTGCCGGAGATCGTGCACCACGGTCAGCATGAAGCGACGCTTCAGCTCCGCCGCCGCGACGAGCTGCTCATTCACCTCTCGCAATTGCTCCGCGGTCCGGCGCTCCACGGCCACCCGCTCCCGCAGCATCCGCTCTCGCTCCAGCTCCGCGCTGGCCCGCATCGCCAGCAGGGAGAGGAGCTCGATGTCTTCCCGGCCCAGGGGCTGATCGGACCGGGCGTCCAGGAAGCAGAGCGTGCCCAGCACCTCGCCGAAGGAGTTGCGCACCGGTACTCCCAGGTAGCGGGTGAGACCCAGGCGCACCCCCGGGTGATCTTGATAGCAGGCCTCTGCGGCGGCGTCCTGGATGAGCAGGGGACACACCGGCCCCACGACAAACTGACAGTAGGAGTCCGTGAGCGCGAGCGAGGTGAGGTGTTGGAGGCGCGGGTCCGGGTTCAGAACGGCACGGTAACTGACGTGGCCGTCCTGGATGAGGTTGAGCATCGCCATCGTTCCCGGGTACCGGTCCGTAATGATCTCCAGAATCCGCTGGTAGATCACTCCCGGGTCGGGATGGAACAGACAGCTCAACTCGACGAGCGCTCGTTGGGGATCGGGAAACATCGGGGCTCTGGTTGCGGTCGGCGTCAGCCCACGGTTGCCGTCCCCACCCCTCGATTCCTGCTTTCGGAGAAGCCGTGATGCCGCGCCTACTGCTGGTCGATGACGACCGCCTCCTCCTCCGCTCGCTGGAGAAGCTGTTCGCGGCGGAGCAATATTACTGCCGGAGCGCTCATACCGCCGCGGAGGCGCTGAGCATCCTGGCCACCGAGGGGGAGAACGCCTTCGACCTGCTGGTCCTGGATGTCGGCCTGCCGGACATGGACGGCCTCACGGCCTGCCGCCGGGTGCGGGCGCATCACCGGCTCCCGATCCTGATGCTCACGGCGCGGAGCGAGATCACGGATCGTGTGGCCGGGCTCGAGGTGGGAGCGGACGATTACCTGCCCAAGCCGTTCGACCCGCGCGAGCTTCTGGCACGGGTCCGAGCGCAGCTCCGCCGCGGCAGCGAGTACACCCAACCGCCGGAGGAACACGAGCAAATTCCGATCGGCGGGCTGCTGCTGGACGTGGGGGCGCACGTGGTATCCCGCGGCGCGGAAGAGATTCCGCTCACGAGCCGGGAGTTCGAGCTGCTGCACCTGCTGGCCCGGCACCGCGGGAAGGCGCTGGCCACCAATTGGATCTTCGAGCAGTTGTGGGGCTACGATGCGGAGCTGGGGGTGAAGACGCTCACGGTGTGCGTACGGCGGCTGCGGCAGAAGATCGAAGTTGACCCGGCCCGCCCGGAGCTGCTCCTCACGGTGCGGGGCTTCGGGTACAAGCTCGCAGGATAAGCAGTCGCCACCGCCGACCACCCTTTCTTGCCAACTGAAGGACCGTCAGGGTGAGGACGCATCGCTTGCATCCGGGATGGTCTCGACGGCCCCAAGCGACGCCTCGAGCGCGGTGACGCACTCCGCATCCAGAAGCGTCCCCGCCTCCCGGCGCAGGATGCCGAGCGCCTCTTCCTCCGGCATTCCTTTCCGATAGGGGCGGTCCGCCGTGAGCGCTTCGTAGACGTCGGCGACGGCGAGGATGCGGTCGTCAGCGGTCAACTCCCCGCCCCGTTTGCCCCACGGATAGCCGCTGCCGTCCAGTCGCTCATGGTGGTTGGCGGCCAGCTCCGCCAGCCCTCGGAACGCCGTGACGCGAGAGAGGATCTCGAAGGTGTAGCGGGGATGGTCCTGAACCGCCATGCGCTCCCCGGGGGTCAGGGCCCCGGGCTTGTCCAGGATGCGGTTGGACACTCCAAGCTTGCCGATGTCGTGGAGCAAGCCCGCCCGGTGCAGGTCTCGCAGCCGCTGCTCGTCTAATCCGAGCTCGCCGCCGATGGCGCCCGCGAACGCGGCGACGCCGGAGGAGTGCCGGTAGGTGTAAGGAGACTTGGCGTCGATGATCTCGGCGAACGCGGCGCATACCTCGTCCAGTCCGGCGCCGTCGATGCAACGAACCAGGTCCTCCGGCTCGAAGCTGCGCACCAGCGTCATCACCTCGGCGTCCGCCACCTGCGCCCACCACGAGGAATCGGTCCAGCCGGCCACCAGCTCCGCGAGCTTCGGGTCGAACCAGGTTCCGCTGCGCGCCCGCACCATTTCCAGCACCTGCGCCACGCCCGCTTGCTGAACGAAGACCTCCACCGTCTGCGCGAGCCCCGCGATCCGGGCCAGCAGGGGGATGGCGTCCCCGCGGGTGCCGTGCGGATTCCCCTGGCCGTCCCAGTGCTCATCGAGCGCGTAGACCGCCTCGGCCGTCGCTTCCGGAAACCCGAGCTGCCGGACGATGCCGGCGCCACGCTCGCACCGGATGCGGAACATCGCGGCAGCGCCTCCTGGGGCCACCGCGACCTTCACTACGTGCCGGACCCGATCCGCCAGAGAACAGCCCAGCGCCGCGGTGCGGAAGACATACCGCGCCGCCTCCAGCTTGTGGCTCCAATCCGTGGTCTTCAGCTCCCGCTTCAGCACGTGCTCATCCGAGCCGAACAGGTCGGCGGTCTGCGCGGAGTTGCTGGAGCAGCCTGCGTCTTTCAGCAGCAGCGCGTAATAGAGGGCCGAGCGAGTCCCCGCGTCCAGGTCCAGCTCCGTGGCCAGGCGCATGCCGATGGCGCAGGTGCGGAGCGAGTGCCCCGGCGGCAGCCCTTCGGTGAGGTCCAGGGCGTAGGAAAGCGCCCCGAGCACCTCGGCAAGGCTCACCGTGATCGCATCGCCCGCGACGGCGGAGGGGAGAGCGGACATGACCTGAGCAAGGACGCGCGGTGTAGGCTCCGGGGCGGCGCGTCTTCTATTACGTTCTACAGGCACCGCCGAAATTCGTGACCAGCAGCGCTCTTCTCCCGGGAGTGGCCCGCATCCGGTAGAATGCAATCGGGACCTCCGGATACTGCAACGGGGCAGCGGCGCCGGGCCCCACCAATCGGAGTGCGACAATGGATACAGGTTACCGGGTCTGGGCCGTGCTGGGGTGCCTGATGCTGCTGCCGCTGCGGCTCTCCGCCGCCGAGACCCCCGGGCCGGAGGACGTGATCCGCCGGGCCGAGGAGCGGTTCCGCACCCTGGTGGACTACGACTGCCTCGCCGACACGGACACTCGCGCCGGCAAGAAGCACGCGTCCGGCACCTACCATCTCTGGTTCAAGAAGCCGGAGATGGTGCGCATCCGCGTCATCCGGGGCGGGCACCGCGGCTCCGAGGTAGCGGTGGACCGGGACGGCAACGTCCGCGGCCGAGAAGGCGGGCTCCTCAAGCCGTTTGTGGTCGGCCTGCGCAAGGGAGACGGACGCCTGAAGAGCATCCGGGGCGTGCCGATCACGGAGCTCGATTGGGGCTCGTTTTACAAGACGTTCCGCGAGCACGCTGCGCGCCCGGACGCCCGCGCCACGCTGGCTCCCCGCGATACCAGCGACGCGCCGTACCTGGTGACGCTCACCTCCACGGAGCACGGCACCCGGGTGAAGGAGACCTACCGCATCGACCCGACTCGTTGGACCATGCTCGAAGGCGAGGTGTTTGAGAACGACGTTCGAGTGGACCATATCGTCTTCCGGGACATAACCCTGGACGCCGGTACCCCG
Source organism: Armatimonadota bacterium (assembly GCA_020696885.1). The sequence continues at coordinate 4,726 of JAJFMS010000037.1, forward strand.
GACAAGTTTTTCCGGCTCTGACCTGCTGCCTCCGCCCTCCGCCGTCATTGCGAAGCGCCCGTCGCCCCTCTCGGTTCTCACCGTGCTCTCGCGAGCCTGCCTGTACGGGCGCGGGGGCAATCCCGAAGGTTGCGAAGTACCTGGACTTGGTGCTTCGGCGACTGGCCGGATCCGTCCACGGTCGGGATGGCCACGGGGCAAAAGACGCCCCTCGCCATGACGGTTCTTCCTTTGCAGAGCCCTCGTTGATCAGCCCGCCAGCAGACGCATCCAGCTGCGGTAAATCGGCGTGGCCCGGAAGCCGGTCGGGCGGGGCATGGCACGGCACTCCGCGCAGAGTACGCTTTCGTGGGACCGGCCCCGGAGCGCGGAGCAGGCGCGGCAGACGATCCGGTGGCACCGGCCGCAGCAGTCCCCCGCGTGAACGTGGAACCGGTCGCGGCAGATCGAACAGGCGGGCGGTGCAGCGGTGGCGATCATCGGATACTCCTGACGCGGGGCGCCCCCGATCGACCTTGATCGGGACTCAAGCGCTTGCGTAAGGACTCTGTCGGCGGGAGCCGCTCGGAGTCTGGAGTCCGTTTGATTCGCCCGCAGCGTCGCGCAGCCCGAAGCCGGAGTGATGGAGGGCGTCCGTCCTACGGCCGACCGATCGCTAGAACGTAGGGCCGGAGCTCCGTCTTGGCCTGCTGTGGGAACGGGAATGCCTCGGCCGAGCGGGCTGGGCGGAAGCTTCCTCGTGGCCTGATGGGGGACGGCGACGGAGCGCCCGCCCTACCACTAACCGACCGCTCGAACCGGCCGGGCGCTCCGACTCAATCTAACCCTCGAACTCCTCCGAGCTGCGAGCCGGCGGGGAACCGGGCCCTCCCCGGCTCATTGGCTCACCGGGACGAGTTACGGAGTGATCGGCAGCTCGACCAGCTCACCGATCCGGGCCAGGCTTGCGGCGAGCGCCTCGGGCGTATCGCGGCGCACGGTGATGTGGCCGAGCTTCCGGCCGGGCGCGGGCGACTTGCCGTACAGGTGGAGGTGCGCTCCCGGCACGCGAAGCACCTCCGCCGGGTCCGGCGTGGTCCCGAGGAGGTTCACCATCGCGGCGTAGCCCACCATCGTTGTCTCGCCCAGCGGCAGCCCGGCGACGGCGCGGATGTGGTTCTCGAACTGGCTGGTCTCCGCGCCTTCGGTGGTCCAATGGCCGGAGTTGTGGACCCGCGGCGCCATCTCGTTAGCCAGCAGCCGGTCGCCGCACTGGAACAGCTCCAGGGCCAGCACGCCCACGTACTCCAGCTTCTCCAGGATGGCGCGCGCGTAGGTCTCCGCCTGCGCCTGGAGCTCCGGGGTGAGGTTGGGCGCGGGAGCCAGGGTAAGCCCCAGGATGCCGCCGGGATGGTGGTTCTGCACCAGCGGGTAGAACACCACCTCGCCATCCCGGCCGCGCGCGGAGAGGCTGGAAACCTCGCGATCGAACTGGACGAAGCCCTCCAGGATCAGCGGAGCGCCGGCCGACAGCTCGTCCCACGCGCGCTCCACGTCCGCCGCCTCCCGCAGCACGAACTGCCCCTTGCCGTCGTAGCCCATCCGGCAGGTCTTCAGCACGGCCGGAAGCCCCAGGCGGGACACCGCTTCCTCCAGCTCGTCACGGGAGGTAACGGCGGCGAATGGCGGCGTGGGGATAGCCAGGCTGCCGAAGAAACGCTTCTCGGTGAGCCGCTCCTGGGCCGCTTCCAGTGCCGCGGGCGGGGGGAACACCGGCACCCGCGCCACCAAGCGACGCGCCGCGTCTACCGGGACGTTCTCGAACTCGTAGGTCACCACGTCCACGCCGGCCGCCAGCTCGTCCAGGGCGGCGGGGTCATCGAAGCCGGGCGCGACGATCAGCTCCGCCAGGTGGCCCGCCGGGGCCTCCGGGGAGGTGTCCAGCACGCGGAAGCGGAGGCCGAGCGGGTAGCCGGAGAGGGCGAGCATGCGGCCGAGCTGCCCGCCGCCGAGGATGCCGACGGTCATCTACGCTCCCTCGCGCGGGTCCGGATGGTCGAGCACGGACTGCGTCTGCGTCTCCCGGAACACGCGCAGGCTCTCCCGGATCTCCGGGTACTTGTTCGCCAGGATCGAGGCGGCGAGCAGGGCGGCGTTCACCGCGCCGGCGCGCCCGATTGCGAGCGTGGCCACCGGGATCCCGGCCGGCATCTGCACGATGGAGAGGAGCGAGTCCATGCCGTTGAGCGCCTTGGACTGCACCGGCACGCCCAGCACCGGCAGCGCGGTCTTCGCGGCGGCCATCCCTGGCAAGTGCGCCGCACCGCCGGCTCCCGCGATGATCACCTCCAGGCCCCGGTCTTGCGCGGTCTCCGCGTAGGTGAAGAGCAGATCCGGAGTGCGGTGCGCGGAGACCACCCGCGTTTCGTAGGGGACCCCCAGCTTTTCGAGGGTCTGCACGGTGTGGGTCATGGTTTCCCAGTCCGAGCGGGAGCCCATGATCACGCCGACCAGCGGTAAGGGCGGCGAAGTGGGAGGCGCGTCAGCCAACGGTCTGTCTCCGGAGTGTGGGGCGAGGGGTGTCACAAGCGCACCGGAAGTATAGCCGAACCCAGGGGTAGGCAGGGAGTAGTGGAGATCGCGGCCATAAGGCCGCTCCAGTCCCAACACTCCAACACTCCAACACTCCATTACTCCCGCGTTCTCCCTCGCAGCGCAGGACTCCCACGTCCGATCTTTGAACTGCCCGCGTACGATGAACGCCACCCAACCCCGCACCCGCTCTGCCGCCGTCGCGATCGGCGCGCTGCTGCTTCTGGCGACCACTGCCGTGTCTCAATCATCCGCTGCTCCAGGTCCGGATGGCCGCCAGAAGGCCACGGCGACTGCGCCCGCGCTGACTCCGGTGCGGCTGCGCTGCGAGTACCTGAAGGACCCACTGGGCGTCGACACGCCCAGTCCGCGCCTGAGCTGGGAGCTCGAGGCCAGCGCCAAGCACCGGAGCGAGCACCAGACGGCGTACCAGGTGCTCATAGCCAGCTCGCTGCAGCAGCTCGCCCGGGATCAGGGGGACCTCTGGAGCTCCGGCGTCGTGAAGTCGGACCGCCAGCTCGGGGTAAGCTATGCGGGGAAGCCACTGCGCTCTGGCCAGCGGGTGTTCTGGAAGGTGACGGTGTGGGACGCGGCCGGGATGCCCCGCGAGAGCGACCCGGCGCGGTGGGAAATGGCCCTGCTCTCCCCGGCGGACTGGAAAGCGCAGTGGATCTCGCACCCGCGGCCCCTGCCGGTGACGGACCGGGAGTTCTTCCAGGACCAGCCGGCGCCGATCTTCCGGCGGGAGTTCGCGCTGACCAAGCCGGTGGCTCGGGCCCGCGCCTACGTCACCGGGCTGGGTTATTACGAGCTGCGTCTGAACGGCGAGCGCGTGGGCGACCACCTCCTGGATCCGGGCTGGACCACCTATTCCAAGCGGGTGCTCTACTCCACCTACGACGTGGGCCGGCACCTGAAGCGCGGCGCGAACGCGGTGGGGCTGGTGGTGGGGAACGGCTGGTACAACCCGCTGCCGCTGCCGCTCTTCGGCCGGTTCCGGCTGCGAGAGCACCTGCCGGTGGGTAAGCCGCGCGCCCTGCTGCAACTGGTGGTGGAGTACGCGGACGGCACCCGGGAGACGATCGTCACGGACGAGAGCTGGAAAGCCGGAGACAGCGGCACCCTCCGCAACAGCGTCTTTCTAGGGGAGGTCCACGATACCCGGCGAGAGCCGCCGGGTTGGGATCGCACCGGCTTTGCGGACCGGGAGTGGCCTACCGCCGTGCGGAGTACGGAGCCGGTCGGGCCGCTGCAGGCTCAGTTCCAGCCGCCGATCCGCGCCACGGCCCGCCTGACACCGGTGAAGACCACCGAGGTCAAGCCCGGCGTCCACATCGTGGACCTGGGCCAGAACTTCGCGGGCCGGGTGCTCTTGCGGGCGGGCGGCCCTGCCGGGTGCCGCATCAATCTCCGCTACGGCGAGCTGCTCTACCCGGACGGCACGCTGAACCCGATGACCGCGGTGATGACCCAGATCAAGAACTCCCGGGTCAGCACCGCCATGGGCGGTCCTCCCACCGCCTGGCAGCAAGACTCCCTCATCCTTTCCGGGCGCGGGCTCGACGGGCTCGAGGGCCACGAAGACCTGCGTCCCCGGTTCACGTTCCACGGCCTGCGCTACGTGGAGGTGACGTTCGAAGGGCCGAAGCCGCGACACTGGCGGGTGGTGGGCGAGCGGCTGAACTCCGACGTGGAGAGCGCCGGCACGTTCGAGTGCTCCAACGAGCTGTTCAACCGGATCCAGAAGATGGTCCGCTGGACCCAGCTCAACAACATGTTCAGCGTGCAGTCGGACTGCCCCCACCGGGAGAAGCTGGGCTACGGCGGGGACATTGTGGCCGCCAGCGAGATGGCGATCCTGAACTTCGACATGTCCCGGTTCTACACCAAGGCGGTGCGGGACTTCGCGGACGCTCGCCGACCCAACGGCGGGATCACGGAGACCGCGCCGTACGTGGGGATTTCGGATGAGAGCATCGGGGGCGGCGCCGGCCCCGTGGGCTGGGGCACCGCCCACCCGCTGCTGCTCTGGCAGCTCTACCAGTACTACGGGGACCGCCGGATCCTATCCGAGCAGTACGACGTGGCGAAGGGCTGGCTCTTGCTGCTGGAAGCCACGGCGAAGGACGGCATCCTGGACAACGGCATCAGCGACCACGAGAGCTTGGTGCCGAAGCCGCGCGCCCTCACCGGCACGGCGTTCTACTACTTCAACGCGGACCTGATGTCCCGCATCGCGGGCGTCCTGGGCCGGAAGCCGGACCAGGCGCGCTACGCGAAGCTGGCGCAGAGCATCCGGGAGGCGTTCAACCGCCGCTTCCTCCAGCCCGGCACCGGCCGCTACGACAGCGCCACCCAGGCGTGCCAGGCGTTCGCGCTGTACATGGACCTCGTGCCGTCCGCCGAGCGGGAAAAGGCGCTGCAGGTGCTCGCGGACGACGTGCTCAAGACCCGCAAGGGCCACCTCTCCACTGGTATCTTCGGCACCAAATACATGCTGGACGCGCTCACCCAGCAGGGCCGCGCGGACGTGGCGTTCACCGTGGCGAACGCGCGGGACTTCCCCGGCTGGGGCCACATGCTGGAGAAGGGCGCCACCACTCTGTGGGAGCACTGGGAGTTCAGCGACAACACCTACTCCCACAACCACCCGATGTTCGGCTCCGTGAGCGAGTGGTTCTTCAAGGGGATCGCCGGCATCCAGCCGGACCCGCGGGCGGAGGGCTTCAACCGGATCCTCATCCGCCCGCAGCCGGTGGGCGATCTCACCTGGGCTAGGGCGACTTACCAGTCGGTCCGCGGACCGATCAAGAGCGAGTGGAAGAAGGCGGACGGCAAGCTGACGCTGCGTGTCTCCATCCCGCCGAACACCACCGCCACCATCTACGTCCCCACCGCGGACGCGTCCCGGGTGACCGAAGGCGGAGTACCCGCCGCCAAATCTCCCAGCGTCGACGCACTTCCGGCGAGCCCGGGTGCGGCTGTGTTCGCAGTCGGCTCCGGGGAGTTTGAGTTCGTGGCGCCCGTCCGATGAACGCAAACGGACGACCGTAGCGGCCCATGGTTAAGTACCGATATCATGTTGGTGAGAACGCGGCCTTTCCGACCGGAGCGCCTTCAATGCCGTTTGGCTCCCAATTACTCGATCGCATCACCGCTGACGTGCCGGCCCAGGGACCGATCTGCACCACCTTGAAATCGGTCCTCAATCCGTTGGCTCGCAGCTTCTGGGATACGGACATTCCGCTCGATCGAGAGCGGCTTTCCCCGAGCCACTGCCGGGTACTGGCCGCGAACCAGGTCAGAGCGTACTCTGTGGGCGAGGGAGTCGGCTGGGCAGCGCCCGCTTCGATCCGTGAAGCATTCCGAAACAGCAATCTGCGCAGAAAACTAACCGGCACCGGGAAGCGCGCAACCCCGTTATCCGAGACCATTCTCTCGGCACCTTTGAAGTTACTGATCCGAGACAATGACACGCCGCTTGAGTGCACCGTGGCTTGGGAACAGATCTACCCGCAGCGCGCATGGGTCGGCCTGCTCCACCCGCATTTCGAGCCTTC
>JAJFMS010000883.1 GCA_020696885.1 Armatimonadota bacterium
GCCGCGTCGCTGCTCCGGGTGGCGAGACTCGGATCGAAGGCGTAGGCGCGCAGCCGCCGCGTGGGAGGCGGCGAGAGCGGATATTCACCCGCGGACGGAGCCGGAACAGACGGCGCGGCCCCCGGGGAGAGCGCGGGGTGGAGCTTCAACCACTGGCCGCGCGCCGCATCCCTGGCCGTGACCAGGCGCCCACGTAAGGACTCCGACAGCGGCCGGCTTGGCCGGAGCAGGTACCGGCGCACAGCAGCCGCGGACACGGCGGTGCGGTCCCCCTGAGCGACCCTGGCGAAGGCTCTCTGCAGCGCCCGATCCGAGGCAGCCAGTGCGGCGATCTCGGCCATGTCCAGGTTCTCGAGCGGTCCGACGAGGTCGGTCAGGAACCGGTTGATCCGCTCTGCCCGGTCGTCCAGGTCCACCTGACGGTCCGGGATCGCGGCGCCGTCCGCAGCCAGGGTGGGCAGGGTGAGGATGATCCACCAGGTATTGATCGGAAACCCGACGATCCCGCTCGGATCCTGTGAGAGTATCTCCTGGCGTACGCGCTTTACTTCCTCTTGGTGAGGCAGCGTCTCCAAGAGCAGCGCTTCCGCATCCACCACTCCGGCGCCGAAGCCGCCTTTACCCTGTCGGAGGAACTTCGGCTGCTTGTTCGCGGACTCCTGGAGGCACATCCGGAACGCGAACGGGATGCCCGGCAGGCCATACTTCGCAGCCAGCGCATCTCGGCCGTGGAAAGAGAGCCAGAGTGCGGCAAGACCGGCCACGTTGGCGGTGGCATACGAGGTGCCGCTGCCGCTGGTCAGCCCGTCCACCCCCTGGTGGGAGCGGGTGTCATGCCACACCAGCTCACCGGGCGCGGTGATGGCCACTTCGGAGCCCAGGCCGGAGAAGCGCCACGGAGCGGTGAGCACGTTGCTGGCCGCGCAGGCGATCACCCCGGCAACCCGCGCCGGGAAGACCGTGGTCGGTGCGTGGTTCCCCGCTGCGGAGACCACGATGATGCCCTGGTCCAGCGCTTCCCGGACGGCGGTGATCAACGGCCCGGAGCCGAACGGACCACCGAGCGACATCGAGATGACGTGCGCCTCGCGTTTGATGGCCTCCGCGAACGCGCTGCACACATTTCCGAAGCTGAGGTGGATCACCGAGGACGAGACCCGGAGCGGGATGATCTTCGCGCCCGGGGCCACGCCCCACGGCACGCCGTCATCGCCAGGCGCTGCGGCGATGACACTGGCCGTATGGGTGCCGTGTCCCGGCTGGTTACCCATCGAGCGATCCTGCATCGGGTCCAGCCCGTTTGTCAGGGCTTCTGGGGTGTCCTCCACGAAGCTGCGGCCATGGTGCCCTGGCGGATCCCCCGGACGAGCGTGGAGCTGCGGAACCAGCCGCGCGTGGGGCGTATATCCCGTGTCCGGATGCGCGATCAGGATGCCGTCGCCGGGGACGCGGTTCTGGTTCCCCGGTTGTGCCTTCCATGCGGCCCAGGCGCCGCCGGCCCCCTGGTCGTCACAGACGTTCATCTTGACGAGCGACCAGTGGAGCGCTTTACTCTCCCGCTCGATTTGCTGCAGTCGCTCGTCCTTGATCGTCCCCCATAGCTTGAACTCCCGCTGCGCGTCCGACCCGGAGGTGATCGGTAGGCGGGCGAGGAGCAGCGGCTCGGCGGCCACGATCCGTGGGTCCTTCGCAATCTCGCGGACCGTGTCCCAGGCGGCTCCAAGGGTGGGGAATGGCGGGGGCGGGACCGCCGCGGATTGCAGCCGATAGGCTCGCCAGCCTCCCGGGGTCTCCGTGGCGGTCCAGGAGAAGTCCGGGTGCCGCACCGCCAGCAGAGCCAGAATGTGGGTCTCGACCGCTACCGCCTCCGCCGGGTCGGCTGCGCGGGCGGCGAAGCCCTCCACCACCGGCATCCCGGTTCGATCAGCCTCCTGTGCTGCCAGCGCAAAACTTGGCATCTCCGCTCTCCCCCGCGCCTTTGAAGCCGGCGGACAACACGGACGCAGGGAAGCGGCGGACGAAGTCCGGCGTTACGCAGCGTTCCGTGGGCAGCCTGGCAATGCTCTTAAAGAACAGTACGCTCGCGGAACAGCCGCTTTTCATAGTGGATGGCTCAGTTTTGGTGTTCGGTGAAGGGACCCGTCACGCAGTATGAGTGCGGAACCCTCGGCTCTCCCCTTCTGTGTCCCATCTGTACCAATCCGTGTCCCTCTGTGTCCAGGAGGTTACCCCTTGATGCCGGTCATCACCATCCCCTGCACCAGCGCCCGCTGGCTCACGAAGTAGATCACCAGCACCGGGATCAGCATCAGCGTCGCCGCCGCCATCAGGCCCGGTACGTCCGTGGCATACGCCCCCTGGAACTTCGCCAGCGCCAACGAGAGCGTGCGCTTGTGGTCCGAGTTGAGGTAGATCAACGGCCCGAGGAAGTCGTTCCACGCGCCCAGGAAGGTGAAGACCGCCACGGTGACCGTTACCGGCTGCGTGAGCGGCATCAGGACAGACCAGAACGTCCGGATCGGCGAGCAGCCGTCCACCTTGGCCGCCTCGTCCAATTCCAGCGGGATGCCCAGGAAGAACTGCCGGTAGAGGAACGCGAAGAACGCGCTGCCGAACCACGCCGGCACGATGAGCGGGAGGAACGTATCGATCCAGCCCAGCCACCGGAAGATCATGAACACCGGGATCATCCCCACCTGGCCCGGCGGACTCGGGCTGCGGCGTCAGGATGCGGGCGTAGTTCGACCACTGCGGCTCGAACCGCCGCTCTCGCTCCAGGCTCGCCGTCGGCACGAACACGGTGGTGCCGTCCGGGAGCCGCACCTTGGTCTGCTCCCCCTTTTCCACCAGGGAGAGCACCTCCCGCCGCTCCCCAGCCGGGCTACGCAGGTAGGTGTGCTCGGCTTGAGGCAGCCAGCGCGGCGGGTTCTCCCCGGCCAGGTCCCGCGGCTTCAATGAAGTGGAGAGCATCCAGCCGAACGGCATCAGCACCGGCGCCACGCCCACCAGGAGCACCAGGTACAGCACCGCCGCGTGGAGGTACCGGCTCCAGCGGCCAGGCGCCCTGCTCACCGGCGCTCTCCTTCCCGCTGGGCTTCGTAGTAGACCCAGAGCGAGGAAGAGCGGAACACGAGGCCGGAGAGGACCAGGATCACCCCGAACATCACCCACGCCAGGGCGGAGCCGTACCCGATCTGGAACTGCTCGAACGCCTTGCGGTAGAGGTAGAGGCCGTAGAACAGCACCGAGCCGTCCGGCCCACCGTCGCTGCCGAAGATGACGAACGCGGACGTGAACGCCTGCAGCGCCCCGATGATCCCCATCACCAGGTTGAAGAAGAGCACCGGAGACAGCAGCGGCAGCGTCACGGCGCGGAACTGCGCCAGGGCGCCCGCGCCATCGATGCGGGCCGCTTCGTAGAGCTGCGCCGGCACGTTCTGGAGCCCGGCCAGGTAGATCATCATCCCGCCGCCCACCGACCACAGCCCCATCAGCACGATGGCGGGCATCGTCCAGCGCGGGTCGCCCAGCCAGTCCGGCATCTGCTGGAACGGCACGCGGCCGAACCCGCCCGCCAGGTAGTTCAGGATCCCCTGCTGCCCCAGCACCCACCGGAACAGCACCGCAGACGCCACCGCGGGCATCACAGCGGGGAGGTAGTACAGCGTGCGGAACCAGGCCATCCCGCGCAGCTTCGAGTTGAGCAGCAGCGCCAGCGCGAGACCGCCGACCAACCCCGAGGGCACGCTGAGCGCCGCGTAGTAGAGCGACGCCCGCAACGCCTTCCCGAACAGCTCGTCTTGCCCGGACAGCAGGATCCGGTAGTTCTCGAATCCCACCCAACGGGCCGCGTCCGCAGGGGCCAGGCTGTTCCACCGGGTGAACGAAAGGAAGAGCGAGAAGACGATCGGGCCAGCGCCGAACACGATGAACCCGATCAGCCACGGCGCGATCGCCAGGTAGCCCCAGAGCTGCTCCGCCCGGGCCAACCGAGACTTCCGGTACTCGCGCCGGATCGCCAGCAGCCAGGGCGCCAGGATCGCCGCCGCCAGTAGCACCAGCGCCAGGCCCACCGCTCGCCGGTCGACCGGGGTTCCCTGGAGGGCCGCTCGCTCCTCCGCCAGGATGCCGTTTCCCTTCCGGTCGATCGCCGCGCACACGGAGGCCGCCGTCTCCCCGGCCTTCGGCACCCCGAATAGGAACTCGCGCAGCTCCGGATTGATCGCATCGTCCACGATGTCCTGCCACCGGTCGCCCGCCCACGGCGGCACGATCCCCCATGGCTTCCGGCCCGAACGGTCGTCCACCATCGCCACCAGGGCGTACTTATTCCGGGGCGGCTCGGGGGCCTTCAAGAACTCATCGGAGAGCGCCACGCTGCGGCGCGCGGGCACGAACAGCCCGGAGTCCGCCAGGATCCGCTGCCCTTCCTCACTGCCGAAGAACTTGACTAGTTCCCACGCTTCCTTCGGATGCCGGCTCTGCGTGGTGACGCCGAACGCCATCGGCGCCACCATCGTCCCCTTCCCGCTCGGCCCGGCCGGCACGGAGGCGATGTCCCAATCCACCCGCTCGTACGTGCGGTAGGTGGGGATGTAGAACGAGCCGGTGGGACCGTTCATCCCCAGCCGCCCGGCCTCGAACAGCCCCATCCCGGCCTGCTTCGGCTTGTTGACGTCCGTGGGCACCACGCGGTCGTCGCGGGTCAGGCGGCGCAGGAACGAGACCGCCTCCACCACTTCCGGTCGTGCGAAGGTGGTACGGGCTCCATCGTCGGCCAGCACGCGCCCGCCGTTCTGGTAGATCCAGCAGTAGTAGCCGTCCTGCCACTGCGCGAAGGAGGCTCCGAACTCGTCCGTGGCGCCGTCGCCGTCCAGGTCGTGCGTCATCCGCAGGGCTGCACGGCGGTAGTCGTCCCAGGTCCAGCCATCGTGCGGATACGCCACACCGTACTTGTCGAACAGGTTCTTGTTGTAGAACAGGACAAACGGCACGTAGCCCCACGGGATGCCGTAAACGCGCCGCTCCTTCTCGAACGGCTCGCGGGTCACCGGGAAGAACTCACCCAGCGAGGCACGGTCCTCCGCGGTCATCAGCGGAGCCAGGTCTCGCACCACGCCGGCGGAGATGAAGTAGTGGGCGTAGTCGATGCCGTAATGCACCACGTCCGGCGCATCACCGCCCGCGATCATCGTCTCCAGCTTCCGGCCTTCGTTCTGCTTGATGAACTGGATCCGGATGTGCGGGTACCGCGCCTCAAACGCCTTCCGGGCCGCCCGCGCGAACACCTGGTCCCGCTCCTGGGAGTTGACCACCCACCGCAGCACCACCTGGCCCGAGTCCTGCTCCGGCGACCGCTCCAGCACCAGCCACAGCGCGGCCAGCAGCAGGAACACCAGCGGCAGCCAGAGACTTCGTACGATGGCCGGCATGATCGAAACGGAACGGCAAGGAGCAACGCGCCTCCCCTGAGTTCCCCCGCCGGGCCAACCCCTTCCTCCGTCGCGGGCGCTCTCTGGGAAGCTGGGGGCGAGTAAGAGAATGAGAATGAGAATGATTCTGGGCGCAGACCCATGCCGCCAAGCTCTCACCCTACCTGAACACCTGAACACCTGAACACCTGAACACCTGAACACCTGAACACCTGAACACCTGAACA
>JAJFMS010000884.1 GCA_020696885.1 Armatimonadota bacterium
GGAGTGGCGGTGGAGGTGTTGGAGGACGGCGGTGTCCACGTGGTGCCGCACGTGGGCTTGGCGGACTACGCGGGAGCGTGGATCTTCTGGCACGGCAAGGCGGTGATCGTCTCCGCGCCGGGGCACTGGGTGGACGAGCTCCGTCCCGCGGCCGGGCAGTTGACGGGGAGCGCGCCGGACCCGGACCTCGCCCGGCACCTGTTCGGCGAGGCGGTGGAGCGGTGCATCGGGCCGGCGTACCAGGGCTACCTGGAGCCGGGCAGCTTCCGCCCCCGGCCGCATGAGCGGGTGCGGCGGCTGGCGGAGGGGGACGGCTCGGCGCTGGTCCGGCTGCGCGAGGCGTGCGGAGAAACCGCCTGGGAGCACGCCTCGATCGACCCGGAGAGCGGCGACTCCTGCTGGGGACTGCTGGAGAACGGCGAGCTGATCGCCGCAGCCCAGTGCGAGGTGTGGGTGCCGGGCGTGGTCTCGCCGGGCGTGCTGACCCACCCGGCCCACCGCGGACGCGGCTGTGCGCGGGCCGTGGTCTCCGCCGCCGCTGCCGAAGCGATCTCCCGCGGCGACCTGGTACTGTACCAGACGCTGCTGCAGAACGAGCCGGCGCTCCGCGTGGCCCGTGCCCTCGGGTTCCGACAGTTGGCCACGCATGTGGCGGTGCGACTCCGCGCCTGAGCCCGGTGTTGGGTGTTGGGTGCGGAAGGCGGCGCCCACACACTCTAGCCTTCCGCGCCCAGCCAGACCGCCATGCCGCCTGGATCGCGGCTGGCCCAGGCGTAGTACGGCACGGCGCGCAGCTCCACCGGGCGGGCCGGGGCAGGCGGCGTGCCGCCGGCGGGGCGGTAGAGCTCCCCGCTCCAGTCGGGCTCTGGCTCGTGCAGAAGCGCCACTCCCCGCAGCACCATCACGCCGCCGAGGAGCTCCGGCTCCCAGGCGGCCGATAGCTCCGCGGCGGCGGGCAGCACCAGGTCGCGCGGGTCCGCGCCGAGGTCCGTCTGCTCCACGCAGTAGACCAGCGGCCCGCGGCGGAGGGCCACTCGGTCCACGTTTTGGAGCACGTACGGGTGACTCTCCACCCGGACCACCGGCATCGGCAGGGTAAGCCGCACCGTGTCCCCGGCCCGCCACTCCTGGCGTACCTCGGCGTAGGCGCCGGGCTCCGCGGCTACGGAGAGCGGCTCGCCGTTCACCGCCACGGAAGCCCCGGCGCACCAGCCCGGCACCCGGAGGAAGAGCGACCACTCCCCGGCGGGGGCGCTTTCGAACGTGAGCGTGATCTCGCCGTCCCACGGGTAGCGTGTCTCCTGCCGCAGCCGAACGGGCGCTCCGTCCAGCTCCAGGTTCAGCGTGCTTTCTGCGTAGAGGTGGAGCCAGAGGCCGCGCTCCGAGACGGAGCAGAAATAGGCCGGTAGCGAGGCGAGCATCCGTGCGATGTTGGGCGGGCAGCAGGAGCACTCGAACCAGGGGGTGCGGCGGTGCTTCCCGGTATCCGCGAGCGGGTTCTGGTAGAAGTACCGCTCGCCATCCAGCGAGAGGCCGGGGAGCATGCCGTTGTACAGCGCGTTCTCCAGCACGTCCGTGAACCGCCCCTCGCCGGTGAGCTGGAGCATCCGCCAGTTCCACATCGCGCTGCCGATGGCGGCGCAGCTCTCGGCGTACGCTCGGTCGTTCGGCAGCTCGAAGTCCTCGCCGAACGCCTCGCCCTCGTAGCGGGAGCCGATGCCGCCGGTGACGTACATCCGGCGGTGGACCATGCTCGCCCAGAGCCGCTCCAGCGCGGCGCGGTATTCCGGCTCGTTCGTCTCCGCCGCCACGTCCGCCGCGCCGCAGCAGTAGTAGACCATCCGCACGGCGTGCCCCACCACCTCGGAGAGGGTGCGGAACGGGGCATGGTCCTGGTGGTACGGGCTGCCGCCGATGAGGGGCGGCTGCTGGCCGCGGCGGTCGATGAAGAGCCGCGCCTGGGTGAGGTAGCGCTCCTCTCCGGTCTGGCGGTACAGCTCCACCAGCGCCAGCTCGATCTCCTGGTGGCCGCACGTGCCGGGGCGGCCCTCCGGACCGAATACCTGGCAAATATAGTCCGCATACCGGAATGCGGTGTCCAGGAGGGTGCGCTCGCCCGTGGCGCGGAAGTGGGCCACCGCGGCCTGGATCAGGTGACCGGCGCAGTACAGCTCGTGCTTGTCCTTCAGGTTGCTCCAGCGCTCCCCGGCTAGCTCGAAGGTGAAGTAGGTGTTCAGGTAGCCGTCCGGCTCCTGGGCGTCCGCGATCTCCCGGACCACGAGCGCCAGCATCCGCTCGATCTCCGGGTCCGGGCGCTCCGCGAGCGCGTAGGCGCACGCCTCCACCCACTTGTAGACGTCCGAGTCGTTGTAGTAGCGGCCCTGGAACGGCTTCTGGACCTTACCGGCCGCGCGGCGGAAGTTGTCGATGCGCCCGGTCTCCTCGCAGCGGCGGTACTGCGAGGGAAGCGTCACCTCCCGGTTCACCCGGCGCCGCGGCTCCCAGAAAGCGTCGGCCAGGCGCACCGCGCCGAGCGGTACCGGCCGCAGAAGCGCGTTCGGGCTGTGGGACGTGTCAACGACGGCGGCTCCGGGTCGATCAGGCATCTACTTTTTCCTCACCACTCCACCACTCCACCACTCCACCACTCCACCACTCCACCACTCCATCACTCCCGGTACTCGGGCCGGGGCAGGTCGAACGACTCTCGGAAGGCGTCCTCCCAGGTGTAATAGCCAACCTGCTCCATCAGCGGGCGGGTCGCCTCGTGCTCCTCGATCATCCGGTCCACGATGAGCGCGGGGTCCAGCGGCGCCGGGGTCCGGCCGTCCCGGCAGAGGCGCTCCACCAGCGCCTGATGGCACTTGATGAGCGCCTCGGGGTGCTCGGCGTCCGGGAAGCTCCGGCCCACCAGGGCCATCGGCAGCGGCTTGCGGTAGCCGCCCCGGTAGTTGCTGCTCACCACCCGGGTGCCGTCCGAGAGGTAGGTGGTCACCAGGAAGCTCGGCTTCCCCGGGAACACCTCCAGCGACTGCGTGGCGCGCATCAACGCCAGGCACAGGAACGACTGCCCGTCCGGCAGCAGGTAGA
>JAJFMS010000885.1 GCA_020696885.1 Armatimonadota bacterium
ACTCCTGCCCCTTGGCCGGCTTCGCGCCGAACAGGGAGCGGCCCGCGATCACCAGGTCCGGCCGGGCGAAGTAGAAGTTCCGGTCGATCAGGAAGTACTCTTGCTCCGGACCGGCGGTGGAGGAGATCATCCCCGGATCGGTGTTGCCGAACAGGGCGAGGATCCGCTTGGCCTGCTTGTCCAGCGCCTGCATGGAGCGGAGCACCGGGGTCTTCTTGTCCAGTGCCTCGCCCGTCCAGGAGACGAACGCGGTGGGGATGCAGAGGGTGGTGCCGTTCGGGTTCTCCAGCACGTAGGCCGGGCTGGTGACGTCCCACGCCGTGTAGCCGCGCGCTTCGAACGTGGCGCGGATCCCACCGGACGGGAAGCTGGACGCGTCCGGCTCGCCCTGGATGAGCTGCTTGCCGGAGAACTCAGAGATGGCGCCGCCGCGGCCGTCCGGGGTCAGGAAGCTGTCATGCTTCTCGGCGGTGAGGCCGGTAAGCGGGTAGAAAACGTGGGCGTAGTGCGTGGCGCCCTTCTCGATGGCCCAGGCCATCATCGCCGCGGCTACCATGTCCGCCACGGAGGTGTCGAGCCGCTGGCCCTTCTCGATCGTTTTCTTCAGCGACCGGAACACGTCCTTGGGGAGCCGCTTCTCCATCTCCCCGATCGTGAACACGTTGGCTCCGAACAACTTGCCGCTGGCCATGCCGGCGAACTCATCGCCCGGGGGCACCGGCTTGTAGTTCGTGACGGCTGCAATCGCCTGCTGACGTGCAGTGCTTCCACTCATAGGTTGATCTCGCTCCTAACTCCTGGATAAAAGATAGGTCTGCGCGGTCGCCTTGCGTCGTTGGAAGGTGCCGGTCGCCAGAACTGTCTTAACTCAGATGTAGCGGGAGGTCGCACGGTTCCCAAGGACACTTCGTGTATAAAAAACATCCGTAACGGCGGTGGGTTTCCAGCCGTCGTCCATGGGAGAGCCGGCCCACGTCGGGCCCGGTTCCAGGCGGTGCCTTTCATGAAACCGAACTTCCCTCTCCTCCTGGCAACGCTGCCGCTTGCGGCTTGCCTGTCGCTCCCCCTCCCCGCCGCCGCACAGGTGGGCGACTTGCAGCAGTTCGTGGTGGCCGGTGCGGACGCGATCTTGCTCGAGACGCCGGTTTCGGTGGCGCTGGGCGAGGTGGATTACGCCACCTGGTCCCCCTCCGGCAGCTACGTCCTGGCCCGTCGCACCCGGCTGCCGGGCACGCCCGCGGCGGAAGCCACGCTTTGTCTCTGGAGCGCAGCCACCCAGAAATCCCGGGACGTGTGGAAGGGTCAGGGCGGCGCGCGGATCGAGTGGGGAGCCTGGCTGCCCGGCACCGAGGTGGCGATCGTGCTGGTGGACCGGCCCGTGCCCCCAGCCCCGCCGCGGGTGGGTGCGGCAGGCGCCGCGCCTGTGGCAGCCCTGGAGCTGGAGCGGTGGGTGCTGCGGGTGGACGCGCGGCGGGGAACGGTGCAGCCTTTGATCCGGGTGCCGGATTCCACGATGGCCGACGTATCCCCCACGCGGCCGGTGGTAGCGCTATTCAGCTATGAGCACAAGCTGGGCCTCGTCGGCGCGGACGGCACGGTCCGGGACCTTTCCGCCCAGCTCCCGCCGGGCACGGCCGGGGTTCCGCAATGGTTCCGAGACGGGCTTTCGCTGCGGTTCCGGGGATCGCAGGGTCAACCGGCGGGCGTCAAGCCCCGGTTCGACTGGTACGTGCTGGATTCCCGCACGCTCAAGGTTGCGGGACCCCTGAAAGCGCTGCCGGAGGACCCGGCTCCTTCCCCGCCGCCGGCCGGCCCGCTCCGGCTGCGGACCGGGGAACTGGAAGTGGTCCGGGAGAAAACCCGCCGCACGGTGCAGCCGCTCTGGCTGGAGAGCGCGGCGCCGAGCGAGCAGCCGCAAGTGCTCGTTACCGCGAACAGCACCGGCGAGCCGGCGCTCTCCCCGCGGGGCAATGCGGTGCTGTACCTGGGCGAAGGCGGCGCATGGGTCCGGCCGTTCGTCCGGTTCGACAAGGCGGTCTTCATCCAGGCGCGAGACGCGGCACGGCGGGCCACCCTGATGTCGAACGCCAAGCAGCTCGGCACCGGACTCCTGATGTATGCGGCGGACCACGACGAAGTGCTCCCGGCCGCCGGCAGCGACCTCCAGCAACTGCTGCTTCCGATCGTGAAGCACGCCAGCCTGTTCGAGGACTTTGTGTACACCCACCCGGGAGGGAAACTCGCAGACATCCCGGAGCCGGCGAATACCACATTGGGATACACGCCGGCCCCGGGCGGGAAGGTGTGGCTCTACGTGGACGGCCACGCGCGGTTCGTTAAGGACGAGTAGTGCTCTCGGCCTCCGCCACCGCGTCCTGGGTCTGCTTCTCGAGTTTCTCGCTGGCCACGCCGGTGGTTCCCGGCAGGTTAAGGAGCGCTTCCGCCTGCGCCGCGATTGCCTCCACGTTCGGATGGCGAGGCGCCAGGTAGAATTCTTGCCAGCACACTTTGACGATGGCGCACACCGGCACGGCGATGATGGCGCCGATCAGGCCGAAAAGCGCGCCCATCACCAGCACCGTAAACGTTACCGAGAGCGGGTGCAGGTCCAGGCTCTGCCCCATCACCACCGGCACGATCAGGTTGTTCTCAAGCTGCTGGATCACCAGGAACAGCACGAGGACCCAGATCCCCAGCATCGGGTCGATGGTCAGCGCAACCAGGGCCGGCGGGACGGCCGAGACCACCGGGCCGATGTTCGGGATCATCTCCCCGATTCCGGCGATCACGCTGAACAGGAGCACGTACGGGAACGGGTGACCGGTAGCCATCCCCAGGCCCCAGAGCCCGGCGCCGGTCATGATGCCGATGATCACCCCCAGCACCAGTGAGCCGACCGCCCAGTTCTTGAGCTGCTCCATCACACGCCGGAGGGCGTTGGCGGTCCGTTCCCGGTGCCGGTCCGGCACGGCGCTCAACAGCCCCACCACCAGCGGCACCGGGTTGGAGACCGTGAACAGCACCAGCACCAGCATCAGCACCACCATGACGATACCAACCACGGCGTTCATCGTGTAGCGGCCGAGCTGG
>JAJFMS010000886.1 GCA_020696885.1 Armatimonadota bacterium
GCCCGTGGCGATCGATGATGCCCAGGTCCCAGGTGACGTTGGTGAAGCACGAGACCACCCGCGCGCCTTCCGGAATGTCCAGCCGCTCGCGGATCCGGTCGAGGTCCTTCTGGATGGTGGGCCAGTACAGGGAGGCCCCGCCGCCGCCTCCTTCGCGCTCCGCCAGGAAGCGGTCCAGCTCCCGGTCTTCCTCTTCGTCGAGGGGCCGCTTGGACCAGTAGTCCCACCCCTCGCCCACCGGCATCCAGGACGCCATGTCTTCCGGGGAGATCACCAGCGTGCCGGGCTGCATGCCCACTTCGTAGGTAGCATACGGGATGCCCATGCGCTGGGCCATCCAGACCATGATCCGCTCGGGGTAGCCGAGACCGCTGAAGATGAACAGACGGTCGAACTTCTCGCGGGTCAGCAGCCGCTCGTAGGCATCCACCAGCATGCACGCGGACACCACCATCCGTCGCCAGTACGGGAGGGTCCGCTCGTAGTCCGGCATCTTGCTGGAGCGGAAGACGTACCGCAGGGAGACCGACGCCGCCTCCCCCACCGCGTACCCCTTGTAGGTGTAGGTGGCAGGATCCTCGATGCTCTCGGCCCGGTCCGTCCACGCCTGGATCTCGCTGTCCGAAAGCAGGCCCCGGAGCGTGTGCGGCTTGTCGAACCCGAAGCTGCTGATGGACTTCAGTGCGCAATCCGTGCAGAACTCGCAGTGCTGGGGCGTGATGCCGACGTTCTCGAACGAGAGGTCGCACAGCGAAAGGCCGCCCCCGCAGGTGTAGAAGTGGACGTCGGCGCCGCGGAGCCGCAGCCCGTGCGCCAGCACGCCGTCTACCAGCATGTGGAAGTTGAATCCCCGCGTGCTGAGGAACAGTACCTTCGGGCCTGCGGACCGCGCCGGGCGCCGGTTGCGGGGGGCGATCACGCGCCGCATCGTCTCCATATCCGGCGTGAGCTGGTTGGCCCGCCGGATGCGGCCCACGTGCCGCTCGAGCGGCATGTAGGCGCGAAGGGCGAGCTGATGGAGCAGGGGGTGGGCCCGAATGATCTTACTGACAATACGGCGCATGGTGATTTCGGTAGAATTACTTGCTGGTCGCCGGGAGACTACCGGAGCTCGGGTGCGAGCGCTTCGGCGAGGTGCCGGCTCACTTCCCGCGCCGACTCGGGCGTCAGGTGGGACTCATCGATAGTAGCAAGGTCGGCCGTCGCCGAGTCATCGCCGTAGTCGTGGAACGGAATTTCAAGCTCGGTTGCTATAGCCCGCGGTTGGAGTGCGTCCGGTAGCTGACGCTCCACTTCTCGCATCCGGCGGCCCGTGGGAAGCCGCACCAAGCGGAGATTCCAGCCGTCCGCCTTCAGCTCGCCCAGCAGTTTCACCAGCTCCGCCCGCCGGGTGGGGCCACGCTCCGCGTGCTTCGTGAGCAAACCGTCGATGATCGTGCGGTAGCTTTCGAGCTGATAGGCTGGGGCGTCGATCGGTTTCCGGTCCGAGGCGGCCAACCGCCCGTTGATCATGCCGTCCGGGTAAACGGTACGCGAGACGAAATCGATCTCGCGCGGCGCGTCCGGCCGGAATCCCACCTGGATCCGTTTCGCGATCTTCTCGTAGGGCTGCTGATAGGTCCCGGACCGCATCTTCAGCCAGGTCGTCATCTGGTCGTCCGAGATGTCCTGCAGCGTGATCTCGGACGCGTGTGGATCGATCAGGTCCGCACCGAAGTGGTAGAACCCGGCTGTGCTGTAATTGATCACCACGCACGCCGGGCGATGCTTCCCGAACACCTTGCGCAGGTAGCGCAGCGTCGGCGCGACCCCGGTGCCGGGTAGGCCGGCGTTGACCGCCTTGAGGTCAGCCGGCCCGGCGGCGTGCAGCGCGGTATCGAAAGCGCCGGGGGAGAAACCCCAACCGACGCGGCTGTCCCCCACCACCAGCACGCTCTTCTCCGGCTTCGCGCTGCGGGCGATGTGCTGGAACTCCACCTTCGTATGTCCGGGGATGGCGCTGGTCAGCCCGCCGGCCAGCCGGTAGGCGGTTTCGGCGCTCACGATCAGCACGCCCGCGGTGGCGAAGGCTGCCAGGGTGGTTCGAATCTCACTACGCACGGTCACACCTCACCCGGGGCTAGAACTGGAAGTAGACGAACGTGTTCTTCGCGCCGCTGAAGAAGTAGAGGCTCACCAGGAACACGGTCAGCAGCGCGTAGCGCACTCCAGGACGGCGCTTCACATATGCGAAGAACTTGCGCCGCGCCCAGTAGTAATCGAAGCAGAACACCGCCGCGGCGATACCGAAATCGAACAGGAACTGCGGGTGCGGGCGGAAGGAGCCGATGAAGAGCCCCTTCATCATCACCAGGCACGGGTAGATCGCCGGCGCGCGGAATGGGATCCAGGTGATCGCCACCGTGAGATAAGTGGCCACGGCGCCCGCCACGCCGATCGCCGCCGCGGCTTGCTTCGGCAGCACCGGCATCCGGAACATGCTCCGGGCCAGGCGCTCCGCGCAGAGGTAGCCGCCGTGCATCGCCCCCCACAGCACGAACATCCAGCTGGCGCCGTGCCACAGCCCGCCCAGCAGCATCGTGGCGAACAGGTTGAAGTAGGTCCGGCCGGAGCCGAGGCGGTTCCCGCCGAGCGGGATGTAGAGGTAGTCGCGCAGCCACGACGAGAGCGAGATGTGCCAGCGGCGCCAGAAGTCCGAGAACCCGATCGCTCCGAACGGGTTCAGGAAGTTCGCAGGGATGTAATAGCCCATCACCCGGGCCAGCCCGATGGCGATGCCGGAGTAGCCGGCGAAGTCGCCGTAGACTTGCACGCCGAATAGCAGCCCCGCCGCCCAGTTCTCCAGCGGGCTATTGAAGCGCCAGTTGTCAAACAGCAGGTTCACGCGCGGCGCCACGTTGTCTGCCACCACGCACTTCGCGAACAGCCCGAAGACGACCATGAACACGCCGTCCATGATCGTGTGAAGCCGGAACCGCGGGCAGGTCTCGAACTGGGGGATCAAGTACTGCGCCCGCACGATCGGACCGGCCACCAGGTGCGGGAAGTACGCCACGAAGAGCGCCACGTCCAGCAGGCTGTTTCGGGCT
>JAJFMS010000887.1 GCA_020696885.1 Armatimonadota bacterium
GGCGCTGGCCAAACGGATGCTGCGCGGCTCCTACGCCCTGGACAACGAGACCTACACCGGCCAGGCCTCCTCCCTCGGCTACTACGCGTCCATCGACCGCTGGCAGTTCGCATCGGACTACCTCGCCAAGGCCGAAGCCGTAACGCTGGAACAGGTCCAGGCCGCCGCCGCGAAGTACCTCGACTCCAAGCACTCGGTGACCGTGCTCCTGAAGCCCCGCACCGTCCCGCGAGTTGCGCCCCCGCGCACGGGAACATAGTCCAGGTGTTCAGGTGTTCAGGTGTTCAGGTGTTCAGGTGTTCAGGTGTTCAGGTGTTCAGGTGTTCAGGTGTTCGAGTTCGACGCCGCTTGGGGTGAGCGCTCAGCACGGTATTTTCACAGCAGGAAGGCGCTGCTCTGGCGTTGGGTGCTGGTTAAGTAAGGATGGCGGTTTTCACATGAACAGATTTCCCTTGGCGCGAAGACCGCAGTGTACTTCTTTGCCGCAGCAACTCCCCACCCCCCAACACCTAACACCGAACACCGCCCGTACGGGCTCTGCTCTTCTCGCGCTGGGTCTCGCCGGTGCGATCCTTCCTGGGGCGGCGTATTCCCAGGCGGCGCCGGTGAGGCCTGCTCCGGCTGGGGTGGCGGCTGCGCCCGTGGTGAAGCGCACCCCGCTTCGGGTGGCGAGTCTCTCCAATGGCCTGCGCCTCCTGTGCCGGACGAACGATTCGTCCGAGATCGTTTCGGTGGTCTGCCTGGTGCGTGCCGGGCTCCCGGATGAGCGGGAAGACCAGGCGGGGCTGGCGGCGCTCACCGCGGAGGCGCTGCTTAAGGGCACCACCAACCACTCTCCCCAGGGCTTCAACGACGCGGTCCTCCAGGCGGGTGGGGATCTGCGCTCCCTCCCCGGCTTCGACTTCACCGAAGTGACCGTAGTCTGCGACAAGACCCAGTTCGAGGCCGCCCTCAAGCTCGTCGCGGACGTGGTGGCCCGCCCCACCTTCACCGAGGAGCAGGTAAAGGAAGCCCGCGAGGCGCTCAAGCGGCGCACCCAGCGCTTCGAGGAAGATTTCACCGGCGCCTCCTACCAGGCTCTGGTGGGGCAGCTCCACCCGCACACCCCCTACGGCCGGCCGATCAACGGCTACACCGAGTCGCTGGATCGCCTCAAGGCGGCGGACGTGCGCAAGTTCTGGGCGCAGCACTACCTCCAGAACCGGATGGTGGTCTCCGTGGTGGGGGACGTGGACAGCACTCGCGCGATGAACCTGGCCGAGAAGGCGTTCCAGACCGTGCCCTGGAAACCCGGCGCCGCCGTCGCCCGTCCGCCGCTGGAGACGATTACCAAGCCGAAGACGGAGCTGGTGCAGCGGCCGGGACCGGCGGCGCAGTTGATGGTGGGCTACCTGGCGCCTGGCGCGACCCGCGACAACTACGCAGTCTACGCCGTCCTGGACGCGATTGTCGGCGGCGGCAAGCGCGGCCGGCTTTTTGCGAACATCCGGGAGAAGCACAGCCTGGGCTACCAGCTCGGCTCGTTCTACCAGCCGCTGCTCAACCAGAGCCACCTGGTGGCCTACGTGGTAACCCCCGCGTATCGCCGCAACCCGCGCACGGAACAGCCGGAGAGCGTGGTGGACCTGGCGAAGGCGCAATTGCTGAAGCAGCTCCGGGACCTGGCTACCACCGGGCCCACGGAGCAAGAGCTGGTGCGGGCGCGGAGCTATGTGGTCGGCCGGTACGCGCTGCGCCAGGAGCGCACGCGCGACCAGGCCAAGTGGCTGGCGTGGAATGCGGGGATGAATCTGGGCAACGATTTCGACCAGCACTTCAACACCCAGGCGGCACTGGTCACCCGGGAGCAGGTGTTGGCCGCAGCGAAGGCGGTGGTGAACCAATACGCGCTGGTAGTGACGCTCCCGGACGAGCAGGAGTGAGCGCCGGCCTCACAGGTGACGAAACCCGGGAGCGCGGTTCCACGTAAGATCCATACGGGCTTGTGGGGAGCGGAGGGGCCGCTCGATCACCAGCTCGTACTAAAAAGAGGGATAGCCGTGGCGTACCACTACATCGGGACATCGAATGCAGCGTGGCGGATGGTGCTGCTGGCCGGGCTCTGTTTCACCGGCCTGACTGCGGCGCACTCACAGTCGGCGCCCCCGGCGCCGCCGAAGGGGATCCGCACCTTCCCGCGCTCCACCGCCCGGCGGCCGACTCCCAGAGTAATCCGGCTTGCGCCCGGCCAGACGCGGGTAACCGCCGCACAGCTCAAGAGCGCTCCCACCGTGGATCAGGCCAACCGCCGCGGGCAGGGGAAGAAGGAGAAGCCGCTGCTGCCGCCCCAGCTCTCGATTCCGGGAGCGCCGCGGATCATCCGAGACACCGGCATGACGCCTCCGGCCAACAGTAAGGCGTTGAAGCAGCTTGGAAAACCGGTGGTAAAGCCCAAGTCGACCAAGGGCGCCGGTTCCCCGACCAAGCGGTAACTTACCGACTGCACACGGTGCTGTTTGGCGGAAGTTTACTTTATTTGCGCAGAATCGATCGCCGACCCGGGAATAAGTTTGAGAAGTGGTAAAACTGCGCAAATAAAGAGGTAGCCTCTCCGCCTTCGCCCCTGCCCCCCGCCTTCATACCCATGGACCCCACGAGTACCCCCATCGTCGAGAGGAGCGACCCCGCCAACGATCAGCGCCTGGCGGACCTCGAAGTCTTCGTCCGCGGCGTGGTTCATGATCTGAACAACGCGCTGAACGTGATGAAGACGAATCTCTATCTCCTGCGGCAGCGGCTTCCGGGAGATGAGACGAAGATCGTGCGGCCGTTGACCCGCATCGAGGACCAGGTCGGAGCGATCCGGGTACTCCTCGAGGGGTACCAGTCTTTCTACCACGCGGAGCAGCCCGCATTTCAGCGCGCCAACCTCAACGAGGTAGCTCGCAACGTGCTGGCGGCCACCATGATCCCGGAAGGCTACCAGGTCCAGCTAGAGTTGGACGACACCCTTCCCGTGGTGGAGGCAGACCCCAAGCTGATCGAGGCCGCCCTGCGCGCGCTGATCCGCAACTCGATCCGCGCGATGTCCGGCACCGGAACGATCCGGATCACCAGCCGGGAAGAGGCGGGCGCCGTGGAGTTTGCGGTCGAGGATTCCGGGCCGGGCATCCCCGCCGAGATCCGGGACCGAGCCCTGGAGCCGTTCGTAAGCACCTGGCCGGAGCACGCAGGCCTGGGCCTGGCGCTGGTGGATCGGAT
>JAJFMS010000888.1 GCA_020696885.1 Armatimonadota bacterium
CGCCTGGTAGAGGTGAACCCGGCCACGGACCAGGTGGTCTGGGAGTACAACGCGGCGGAGCTGAACGGGAACAAGGGCAAACCGGTGGAGGTGCACGCCTTCCAGCGCCTTCCCAACGGCGACACGATGATCGTGGAGTCCGGCCCCGCGCGCATCATCGAGGTGGACCCCACCGGGAAGCTGAAGAAAGAGCTGCGGCTCAAGATCAACAACCCGAGCACCCATTCGGACACGCGCCTGGTCCGCAAGCTGGAGAACGGCCACTACCTGGCCGCCCACGAGCGGGACGCCGCCATCCGCGAGTACGACGGCTCCGGCAAGGTGGTGTGGGAGTACGAGGTGCCGCTGTTCGGCATGGAGCCGAAGGGGGGCCACGGCCCGGAAGCCTACGGCAACCAGGCGTTCGAGGCGCTACGGCTGACGAACGGCAACACGCTCATCTCCACCGGCAACGGGCACGGCATCCTGGAAGTGACCCCGGAGAAGAAGATCGTCTGGCAGCTTCGCCAGAACGACCTGCCCGGCATCACGCTGGCCTGGGTGACCACGCTGCAGGCACTGCCGAACGGGAACGTGATCTTCGGCAACTGTCACGCGGGGCCGGAGAACCCACAGCTCATCGAGATCACCCGTGAGAAGAAGGTGGTCTGGAGCTACAAGGACTTCAAGAACTTCGGCAACGCCCTCTCCAACTCCCTGGTGATCGACCGCGCCGAAGGCTCGATCCGCTGATGAACGCCGCCACCGGTTTCCTGGAGGCGGTCCGCGCCGGCGATAGCGAGAAGGTGGACACGCTGCTTTCGATGGAGCCCGGCCTCATCGAGCAACGCAGCGACACCGGCATCACGCCGGTGCTGATGGCCATGTACTTCGGCCATCCGGAGCTGCTGCCGCTCCTCCGCCGGCACGGCGCGGAACTCAGCGTCTGGGAAGCGGCGGCGGTGGGGGACCTGGAAAGCGCGCTGCAGCGCCTGGGCGAGGACCCCGGTCAACTGAGCGCCTACTCCCCGGATGGCTGGACACCCCTCCACCTCGCGGTGTTCTTCGGCCATCGCCCGGTTGCGGAGGTGCTGCTGGACCGTGGCGCGGACCCGACGCTCGTTTCTCGCAATCCGCTCGGGGTGACCCCGCTCCAGAGCGCCCTCGCGCGCTGTAACGAGGAGTGCGCCGCGCTGCTCGTCTCCTGCGGCGCGGACGTGAACGCCGGTGCCCCGAGCTCCTGGCCACCCATCGCTTACACCGGCGCCAATGGCCTTCCGGCCGCTGCCCGGTTGCTGCTGGAGCACGGCGCGGACGCGAACGCACGCACGCCGGACGGCAAGACCGCCCTCACTCTCGCCCTCGACAAGGGGCATGAGGAGGTCGCGGAGGTGCTGCGGGCTCACGGCGGCTCTTGACGCGAGCTGAAGCCGGGAAGTAATGGAGTGTTGGAGTAGTAGCAGGCGCCAGGACTCCCATGATTGAGCACCGGGAGGACGCTTTCGTGACCTTACGGCGCCCGGAACCGAGCGATTGCCCGGAGTCCCGGAGCATCCGGGCAGCACCTACCAACGACGGCGACTACAACCGTGAAGCCGTGCCCGGATGGCTCCGGGACTCCGGGCAATCGTGCCATGCCGTGGTTATGAATCCGATTTTCCGCGAGGGCGGTCGTAGGGAATAGGATCCGCTGCAATCACCTAACTTCGAGAGGTGCGACATGACTTTCGCAACCGCGCTGCGCAGCGATCGAGCTCGACGACCGCTGAAGGCCCTCGAACACCTGCTGGCGGCCTATGTGCTGTACTGGTCGCTCGCCCTGGCCCTGTTGGTTCCAAGGGCGAACTGGGGGTTGTTCTTCCCGCACTTGCTGCATGGATACCCAATCGCCATCGGGATCTTCACCATCCTGGGCGTGCTGTGCATGGCCAGTAGCAGGGCCGCTTCCCTGGTCGACGCCGGGCTGGAGGCCAGATGGACGTGGGTACTGCTCACCCTGGTCTCACTCATGGCGATGAGAGGGACCATGGTCTGGTACCGTTACCATCCGAATGAGCGCCTGCCCCCGCTCTATGTGTCGCCAGTGGCGACCATTGACCGATATTTCGAGGCGGTTTCCCCCTCGAAATAGGGCGGTGCGGGGTTCGCTCACCCCGCAAACCTCCGCACCGCCAGGTCCCGCAGCGTGATCGTCCAGCTCTCCTGCCGGCCGTCTTCCAGGAAGGCGTGGATCGCCTCCGTCGCGACTACCACGGCGAGCAGCACGAGGTTCCGCGCCAACGGATAGTCGCAGACGTCCCCGGCCACGTCGGAGGGAACGCGGTAGCCGTCGTTCCAGATCACCTCGGCGTAGTCCGCGTTGAGCCCGACGTGGAGGCAGGGTAGACCGGCCGCCGCACACTGCGCCTGCACCAGCGCCCGCGAGGCATGGTTGTCGAAGCCGTCGACCACCAGGTCCGCCCCCGAGAGGAGCCGCCGCGCGTTCCGAGCGTCCAGCTCCTTCGGCACGGCGTCCAGCTCCCGGCAGGTGGCGCGAAACAGCGCGTTCTGCAGCGCCTCGGCCTTCCGCAGCCCGATATCGTCCACTTCCCACACCTGGGTGCCCAGATTCTGCTCTTCCACGCGGTCTCGATCGATCACGCGGAGGTGCGCCGCGCCCTGGCGCATGAGATTCTCCGCCAGGTTGGAGCCGACTGCACCTGCCCCGCACAGGACGATGCGGGCGGAGGCCAGGCGCGCCATGGCCTCCGCTCCGCGATACGCCCGCTCGTGGTGGAGCTGACCGTGCATCAGCCCCTCCACCGGCGCGAACCTTCCAGGGGCAGCTCCCGAAAGACGTCCTCCGGCAGCCCGTCACCGTCTTCCCAGAGGTCTTCCTGCTGTCCCTCGCGGATCACGCCCACCAGGCTCGTGAGGTCGAACTTCTGGTCCTGGTCGGACAGACAGATGCCCGCCAGCATCACCTCATGATCGCCCTTCCGGACGGTGGAGGTGTGCGTGGCGCCATCCACGTCGAACGTCACCCGGTAGTGGTCGTCCCGCTCCACGAACGAGTGGAGGCGCCCATCCGCGTGCTCCACCGCCGCTCGCAGCTCCGCCCCGACCCC
>JAJFMS010000889.1 GCA_020696885.1 Armatimonadota bacterium
GTGCGGATAGAACGCGCCGACGTCCGTAACGCCGAGCTTGTCCACCAGCAGCTCCGAAAACTCGAAGACGCGAGGGAGCAGCGCGTCCACACGCCTTATCAGCTCCGCGTCGCCCGTGGACGCCGCCAACGAGGGGTAATACTCCCGCATCATCGACACGCATGACGAGGACGGGCAGCAGACCACCTCTGCGTCGTGGAACACCTCCACGAAGTGGCGCATCAGTGACAGGGCGTCTTTCCGGTAGCCGCTGTTGAAGTGCATCTGCCCACAGCAGGTCTGCGCGGACCGGAATTCCACCGTATGCCCGAGGCGCTCCAGAACCGCGACCACCGCCCGGCCGGTCTGGGGGAAAAGGGCATCGTTGTAGCAGGTGATGAAGAGAGAAATCAGCAACGTTTGGCCTTCGAGCAGGGGAGCGGTGTGGGCGTAACCCGACACCTTCCTTCTATCACGTCGGCACCCTCGTGAAGTGCGAGGAACGAAGCGTAAAGCGGTCTCCCGGTTCGCACTTCTCATTCCGCACCTCGCACTTCCGTGCAGGGTAACCGGCCGGAGCGAGTTCCGTCTGGATCAGTATCCGGCTCACACCACCCCCCTTCGGAACGTAGAACCCAGCATGCATCCTCTTCCGATCCGCTGCCGCCGGCTGGCGGGCACCGCCCTGGCCGCTTTGCTGCTGTGTGCGCCGCTCGCCCTTCGCGCCCTCTCCGCCGCCGACCTCCCCGCCGGCCCGCTGCCGATCGGCGCCAGGCCGATCGACTTCCCGCCGCTCCACAACGTCGTCCGGCTCTCCGAGAAGCTGTATTCCGGAGCCGTCCCCAAAGGTGAGGCAGGGTTCCGCGTACTGGAGCGCCTGGGCATCAAGACGGTGATCACGGTAGATGGAGTGCCGCCGGACGTGAAGACGGCGCAGCGGTTCAAGCTGCGCTACGTCCACCTGCCGTTCGGCTACGACGGCTGCCCTACCCCCACCGCCAACCGGATCGTGAAGGCGGTCCGGGACCTGCCCGGGCCGGTCTACGTGCACTGTCATCACGGGAAGCACCGGAGCCCGACCGGAGCCGAGTTCGCGCGGATCGCCCTGGATGGCATCACCAACGAAGAGGCGGTGAAGGAGCTGGAGCGCGCCGGGACCGGCAAGAACTACACCGGCCTGTACGCGGACGTGCTCGCCTATCGCCCGCCCACCAGGGCGGAGCTGGACGCGATGAAGGCCGACTTCCCCGCTATCGCCCCCACGCCCCCGCTCGTGGAGGCGATGGTGAAGATCGAGCAGCGCTTCGACCGCTTGATGAAGCTCAGCAAAGAGGGCTGGAAGGCCGAGCCCGGAGTCGACGCCGCCGGCGAAGCGCTCCAACTCCAGGAGCTGTATGCGGAGCTGAACCGCACCAGGGGCCTGAAGAAACAGGCCGCAGACTTCCGTCTCTGGATGGAAGAAGGCGAAAGAGCCGGGAAGTCGCTGGAAGCCGCGTTGCGCGCCGGGAAGCTCGACGACGCGAGCATGTTCCTGGGCAAGGTGGCGGCCGGCTGCGGCTCCTGCCACGTGAAGTATCGCAACGTGCCGCAAGGTCGATCACCCAGGGACGGCAGCCGGAACTAAGGGGGCCCCGCGGCGGCCGTATGCTCCATGATTTCCGGGGGATCGACGCACGTCTTGCAATTGGCCGCATTCCGGCCCCGGGCAATCAAGACCAGGCAGAGCGTCGATGAGTGGAATGACCGAAGCCTGCGAGGTCTGCGGAAATAGTGACGGCAACCGGGTTCACCGCGTGCACGAGCAGATGTTCGCGCTGGGCGACCCGTTCGATTACCTGGAGTGCGGGGCCTGCGGCTGCCTGCACTTGCTCGACGTTCCGGCGAGCCTCGACCGTTACTACCCTCCCGAGTACCACTCGCTCATTCCGGCGCCGGTGGTGCGGGACCCGCCCCCCATCGCGTGCCTCAAGCGCTGCCGGGCAGCGCATGTGCTGCAGCGGCCCTCGCTAATCGGGGCCGCAGTGGCGCGCGCCTTCGGGATACCCCCCTACTACGAATGGCTGCAGAAAAGCCGGGTGCGGCTCGATTACTCCCTGCTGGACGTCGGCTCCGGCACCGGCGGTCTCCTCTGCGCCCTCGCCCGGGAGGGCTTCCGCAGCCTGACCGGCGTCGACCCGTACCTGGACCGGGACCTGGACTACGCCAACGGAGTCCGCCTGCTGAAGCGGGAGTTATCGGACGTCACGGGCGCCTACGACTGGATCCTCCTGAACCACTCGTTCGAGCACATCCCGGATTCCCGTGGCGTGCTCCGGAGGGTCTACAACCTGCTCAAGCCCAACCGGTTCGCCCTGATCCGGATTCCGGTTGCCGGCTCGTGGGCCTGGCGGCATTACGGCGAGCATTGGGTGCAGCTCGACGCGCCGCGCCACCTCATCCTGCACACTGAGAAGAGCATGCGCCTGCTGGCGGCGGAAGTGGGCTTCCAGGTGCAGTCCGTGGAGCATGACTCCACCGACTTCACGTTCTGGATGAGCGAGCAGTATGCCAAGGGCACCCATCCCGGCGGCTTCACGAACATCACCTACAACGAAGCCCAGCTTGTGGAAGCCCGCACCCGCGCCGCCGAGCTGAACCGCCGCGGCGAAGGCGATCAGGCCTGCTTCTACCTGTTCAAACCCTGATACCGCCAGAGCGGCGCCTTGAGCACCGGTAGTCGCCCCAAACGCCGGTGATGGAGCGTTCTCGCTCGAGCACCGGGCCGCGTGGCGGTATGCCTTTCGGGCTGCCATGGCAGCCCCGGAGAGCGGCCGCAGCTGCCTCCATTGGGTTCGATTCCCAACCCCGTTTCCTCCCCGAAAGCGCGACTTCCCTGCCCAACGCCGGCGGTGCTACCGCCCGAACGTCCCCCGCTCCGGAAGCAAACAAGGGCTAACGGCCCTCGGGTACGAGCGCTGCGGCCCGCATAGTAAGAAGGGGATGCGGAGAAGCACCACACCACCACGGCTCCGGTGTGGAAGACCTGACCGCAACCGCCTTCAGGCAGGACAGCGATGATCAGAGTGCTCGTACTAGATGATGATCGGACCGGCTACTACCTGGCCTG
>JAJFMS010000890.1 GCA_020696885.1 Armatimonadota bacterium
CACCGTGCGCAGCCGAGCGTCAGCCCCAGGAAGGCCAGGCCGGCCGTGTCGGTCATGTCGTTCAGGGTGTTCTGCCGGCGCGCCGCCTGGTCTGCCGAATCCGTCATGTCGGGACCCAGCAGGTTGAACCCGGTGGCGATCAGGGCGTCGGGATCGTCCGGGGCGATCTCATCTCCCGCCAGTTGCTCCTGGATGAACCGATCATACGGCTTGTCGGCGTTGAACGAGCGCACCACGTAATCCCGGTACCGCCAGGCATCCGGGCGCACTTCGTCGAACTCATAGCCGTTGCTGTCCGCATAGCGGGCCAGGTCCAGCCAGTGGCGACCCCAGCGCTCCCCGAACGCGGGAGAGGCGAGGTAGTGGTCCACCACCTTGCCCCAGGCGGCCGGGGACCGATCGGCCAGGAACGACGCCACTTCCTGCGGGGTAGGAGGCAGACCCGTGAGATCGAACGCCACGCGCCGGATCAACTGCTCCCGTGTGGCGGTGGGCGCCGGCTTGAGCTTGCGCGCTTCCAGCCCGCTAAGGACGAACGCGTCGATCGGGCTGGCTACCCAGGCGCGGTTGACGACCTTCGGCAGCGGGCCGGCGACCGGCTTCTTCCAGCCCCAGTGGCCCTTCTGCGACGGCGTGAACTCACCGGCTTCGCGCGCCAGCGCAGCCCCGCCCAGGCCTAGCGCCAGGACTCCCGCCGTTAACAGATAAGTGCCGCTGCGATCCATCCGATGTACCACCTTCGAAAAACCACCCTATCCAAACGTGAGACGCCTGCGACGGCCCGGAGTTTCACCGGCAGGTGCCCTTCGCACACGAACTCGCGCCTGCCGGGGACCGATCTCCGATGAAGTCCCGGCAGAACCGCCCTTCGCTGCGGAACGCCACCCGGGATGGAGTGATCGCCACCGAGGTGTTCGAAGCAGGCTCGCTCTGGGAACGGGCGGCTGGATTGCTGGCCCACCCGCCGCTGCAGGCCGGACAGGCGATGTGGCTGGAGCCCTGCGGCAGCATCCACACCTGGGGCATGCGGTATCCAATCGACGTGCTCTACCTGGACCGCAGCCACCGGGTACTCGACGTGGTCCAGCACCTGCGGCCCTGGCGCATCGCCATCGCCCCGCGCGGCACCCGGGTGACCGTAGAGCTCCCCGCCGGC
Source organism: Armatimonadota bacterium (assembly GCA_020696885.1). The sequence continues at coordinate 1,157 of JAJFMS010000890.1, forward strand.
GCTGCCGGCAAGGTCCGCCGGGGCGATCAGCTCACGCTGGAACGAGAGGGGAATTAGACAGGATTAACGGGATTGACAGGATGGGGAAGGTGCGGCGAGAAGCGATCCCATCCCGTAGATCCCGTTAATCCTGTCTAAAACTCTCCCCCAAAGGGCTCTCGCAGGATCGCGTCACCCGGCGTCAACTCGCCACCGCGGATCACGCGGCAGAGCAGGCCGGCGCGGCCTACGATCGCCTCGGGCAGCCGCACGTCGACTGGGGTGAGCGTGCGGCATGGCGTGCGTGGCTCCACCACTTCCAGCACCACCTCCGCTCCCGCCCGCAGCCGGTCGCCGGGATGGAGCCGTGCGAACGCGAGGCCGCGCACGGTGAGGTTCTCGCCCAGCACCCCCGGCGCTACCGGCATCCCGACAGCGGCCAGGTCGTCAAGGACCTCCTGCTCCAGCAGGCTCACCTGACGGGTCCGCGAGCCTGCGTGCCGGTCGCCCTCCACGCCCAGGTCTTCCAGCAGGGTGATCCGGGGCTGCGGAAGCTTCGGGATGCCGCGCCGCTCGCGCACGCACACCGCGAGGATCTCGCCCGCGGTTGCCTCCATGTCCTGATGCATCGACCCCTCCGACGCCCTCCGCCCGCCAGGCACGCACTCGTCGTGGCGCTGGTAGGGTTCCGGCCACTGTGTTATACTGACTGAAGGCATTTTGCCACCTGTTTTCAAGACAGATTTCGCCACAAAGGAGCCGCATGAACCGACCGAGACGCCCGGGCCCTGGTGGGCCGCCCCGCAAAAGACCGTCTGGCCCTCCGCGCACCGACTTCACCCCCGGTGGTGGCCCGCCCCGACGACGTTCCCCGTTGGACCTGGTTCCCCAGACTGTGGAGCCGCGCTTCCGGGTGCTGGGCACGGGCCTCGATCGGCAGGCGATCGCCGGCACGGCGAACCCGCTGGAGATGGTCGTGATCCACGGCTACACCCGCGAGATCGAGGACGCCTTCCAGAAGTTCAACGGCCGCCCGGACGACTTCTGGGGCCGCCATCCGCAGCTCCTCGAGCCGGCGCGCAAGCTGGATGAGATCCTCTCCTCCATCGTCGATCGCAAGCGCTAACCAACCACCCCGCTGAACGCCGCCGTCGAACGCCGTGCCTGTCCAGGCCGGCCGGGACGCGGCGTTCGCCGCGAGTCAGCCATGCCGGGACGTCTCCAGGACAAGGTAGCCGTGGTCACCGGCGCCGCCGGCGGCATCGGCTTCGCCGCGGCTCGCCGCTTCCAGGAAGAAGGCGCGCGGGTGGTGGCGATCGACCTCGCCGCCGACCCGCGCCTCGCGGAACTGGGGGTCGGCCTCTCCCTCTCCGGAGACGTCACGGACGGCGCCAGCGTCGCGGCGATGTTCCAGCAGGTGGAAGCCGAGCTCGGCCGGCTGGATGTGCTGCTCAACGTCGTCGGCGCCAGCGGCCGGAGCCACGGCGACGGGCCGGTGGACACCTGCACCGAAGCCGGCTGGGACTGGGTGCTGGACGTCAACGCCAAGTCCACGTTCCTCTGCTGCAAGTACGCCGTGCCGCTGCTGCGCCGCTCCGGCGGTGGGAGCATCGTGAACATGGGCTCCGTGCTCGGCCTGGCCGGCCACGAGGAGTTCGACACCCACGCCTACGCCGCCAGCAAGGGCGCCGTGATCGCCCTCTCCCGCGCGATGGCGGTGCGCTACGCCCGCGACCGCATCCGCGTGAACGTGCTCTGCCCCGGCCTGATCCGCACCCCGATGAGCCGGCGTGCCCAGTCGGACCCCGGCGTGCTCGAAGCCGTGGGTGACCTGCAGCCGCTCACCGGGGACTTCGGCGAGCCCGAGGACGTGGTCGAGGCCGCGCTCTACCTCGCTTCCGACGAAAGCCGCTTCGTTACGGGAATCACCCTCCCGATCGACGG
>JAJFMS010000038.1 GCA_020696885.1 Armatimonadota bacterium
GGACCCGGACGACATGGAGATGGTCTCCGAATTCACGGACGTCTACCAGGTCGGCGCGCGGAACATGTCCAACTTCCGGCTGCTCCAGCGTCTGGGCCGCACGCAGAAGCCGGTCCTCTTGAAGCGCGGTCCCAGCGCCAAGCTGCGGGACATGCTCCAGGCCGCGGAGTACGTGATGGTGGAAGGCAACCATCAGGTGATCCTCTGCGAGCGCGGCATCATCGCTTTCGACGACGCTACGCGCAACACCACGGACATCAACGCCATCCCGGTGCTGAAGCAGTGGTCGCACCTCCCGGTGATCCTGGACCCCAGCCACTCCACCGGCTACACCCGATACGTCACCCCCATTGCCCGCGCGGGGGTAGCCGCGGGAGCTGACGGCCTGATCGTGGAGGTCCATCCCAACCCCTCCCAGGCGCTCTCGGATGGCTCCCAGGCGCTCAAGCCGGACCAGTTCCGCGACCTGATCCGGCAGTGCGACCGCATCGCACGCGCAGTGGACCGGTACGTCACGGCCTAATGCGACGCTCGGCAGCCGCCGGAGTTGCCCGCGAAACACGCGAAAGGACGCGAAAGGGAGAAAGGCTGCGGTCACTCCAGGACTACCACCATAGCTGCTATAGAAACGGGCGCGGAGTGCCAGGTCACCAGGTCTGGCACTCCGCGCCGTATCTCCGAACCCGGCGGTACCGCAGCTATCGATAACCTCCTCAGGAGGCTCGCAGCTCTCGCTTCACAGCATCCAGCACGAGGTCGTATGCCTTCTTGCCGCGGTCGGTAAGGAAATAGGTCTGTTGCCGCAGCTTCCGGACCTCCTCTTCGGTCAATGGCCGGGTGGCGCGAAGTCCCACGCGCTCTCCCCAACTACCCGGGGCCGGCTCCAGAGCTAAGTGGCTCACGAACGCTTCATACTCCTCGAACGGCATCTCGAAAGCGAGCAGGCCCTTCTCCTTCAGCTCCAGCAGCACCTTCTTATCCGCCGCAGATGGGAAGGTGTACTCGCGCTCCCGGGATGAGCCCACATAGCCCTGCCGCCGCTTACCCGTGTCCAACAGCAGCTCCACCGCTTCGGGGGACAACCCGCGGATGAGCTCCCCAAGCTGGGGGATTCCGGCGGCGGTGGCCGCGCGTTGGATCTCGATCGAGAGCCCCCCGGCGCTCACCTTCGCACTGGTGGACTGCTCCAGCATTTTCGGCAGCAGGTTGGCGGACCGGATGAGTGGCGCCCGGATGGACAGAATCACCACGAGCGCCAGGACCGGCCACGCCGCAGCCTTGACCAACTGCACCACCAGTTCGAGCGCCGAGGGCTGCTTGGGCGGAGGCGTGGGCTGGAACGCCTCCTTGGGGATCACCAACTGGATGGTAGCGGTCACGGGCGGATTCGGCTCGTCCCCCGGGGGACCGGGGGGTTCCTCCGGGCGGGGTGTTCCGGACGTAGTGGTCATTGGTACTCCAACCCCGGCCGGCCGTCAGTGTCCGCTGTGAGTGCCGGTGTTAGCTCACTACGCTGGTCGGTTGGGTGCGGAACCGGTAGCCAACGCCCGGCTCCGTCATGAAGTGCCGGGGCTTGGAGGGGTCCGGCTCCAGCTTGCGGCGGAGCTGCCGGATGAAGACGTGCAGATACTGCGTCTCCGTGGTAGCTTCGGGACCCCAGATCTGGGTAAGGAGCTGGCGATGGGTGAGCGTCTTGTCCGCGTGGAGCACGAAGAGCCGGAGCAACTCGTACTCCGTGGGCGTGAGGCGCACTTCCTGCCCGGCCAGGGATACCTGCCGGGCCGCGAAGTCCACCCGCAGCTCCCCGCTGGCGAAGACCGGACCGGCAGTGGCCGGCTGCTCTTGCTTGCGTCGCAGCACGGCGCGCACCCGCGCCAGGAGCTCCGGGATTCCGAACGGCTTGGTGACGTAGTCGTCGCCGCCGACGTCCAGCGCCTGGACCTTGGTGCGCTCCTCATCGCGGACGGTGAGGAAGATGATCGGCACCGCGCTCCATTCCCGGATGCGGCGGGCCACCTCGATGCCGTCCATGTCCGGCAGCCCGAGGTCCAACAGCACGAGATCCGGCGGCTGCTCGCCCACGGCGAGGAGGCCATCGTTCCCGGTACTGACGTGCTCGACCTGATAGCCGCGGGCCGTCAACTGCGTGCGCAGCATCCGGCCGATCTGCGGTTCGTCATCCACCACCAGGATACGCGTGCTGCTCATCGATACGACCTGCCCTTGGGGTACGAGCGTCAACTTATCTATACTTAGCAGTTTTCCGCGAGGAGTCCTACTCTCATCTTCATCGGGGTCCCTACACTCTCCGTAGCCATAGAGAATGTCATTGCAGCATATTCACGCGCCGGATGAGAGCTCGCTCTCCAACTCCGCGGCCGCCGACTCGTAGGGAATGGAAAGCACGAACGCTACGCCCCCATCCGGCGCGTGCTCGGCCCACAGCCGGCCGCCGTGCGCTTCGGCGATCCCGCGGCAGATCGGCAGCCCGAGGCCGGTTCCTGGAATCCGCCGCGCCGACCGGCCGCGATAGAACTTGTCGAAGATGCGCTCGAACTCGTCCGGCATCAGCCCGGCGCCGTAGTCTCGCACCCGGAACCGGATCTGCCCGAGACTGGCCGAGACGCTGAGCTCAATCGGGGATTCCGCCGGCGAGTAGAGGAACGCGTTCTCTAGCAGGTTCCGTACGGCGATCAGGAGCTGATCGTAGTCGGCCAGCACCAGCGGCAGATCCGGTTGGAACTCCAGCCTCACCTGCCGGTCCGACTGGATGGACCGCAGCGACTCGAGCGCGGTGGCGGCGATGTCCGTGGGGTCCGCCCAGTCCCGGTTGAGGAGCGCGTCACCCGATTCCATCTTGGACATGGAGAGCAGGTTCTGCACGCGGCGCTGGAGCCGGTCCGTCTCTTCCTCGATGAGGGTGAGCGTCTCGCGCAGGGTCTGCGGGTCATAGGCGACGTCCCCGGCCAGAAGCCCGGATACCGAAGCCTTGATGCTCGCCAGCGGGGTCCGCAGGTCGTGGGTGACGTTGGCCGTCAGCTCCATCTTGTACTTTTCGATCTGCTCGAGCTGCGTCTCGAGGCGCTCCCGCTCCCGGCGGTGCCGCTCCCGGTCCCGGATCACTTCCTGTTCCCACCGGGCTTGGGCCGTGATGTCGGTCAACGTTTCTAGCGTCCCGGTCTCCGCCCCCGCGGGTCCAACCGGCGAGCACTTCCGCAGCAGCACCCGCCGAGGGAATCCGCGCGACTCCAGCCGTTCGCCGGCGCACTGATCCGCCTCGCCGACCGCGGACTCTCGCAGCGGCGTCAGGCAGCGGGAAATCCGCTCGTTCCAATCGCCTCGACCGAGGCCGACGCTCTCAGCCGGAGACACCTCCGCCAATTCGGCTGCGGCGCGGTTCAGGCAGACGACGCGCCCCTGGTCGTCGAATAGCACGGCGGCAAATCCAAGCGCGTCCAGGAGTGACGCGGTCTCGTGGGATGACGGGGATCTGGGAGGCGCTGACATGAATCTCAAGTGTGTGGATGAAGGGGCAGGCCACGCCCCTTACATTCTACCCCTCGCGTCAAGGGGCTCAACCGGGCCGGAACGCAGCCGTGGCACGTGCCTTGGGAATGATAAGAACGTCGAACTTGTGAGCCCGTGCTGATTGCTTGTTAGACCCGCGTTGTGGTATAATTTGACGCTGGAGTGCCGTGCGATTCGGGGTGATTCTCGCCCTGTGCGCGGACACCGATACGGGGGAGTTTGCCTCCCATAGGAGCGACACTTTTGGCAGACAACGATGATCGGATCGAGCCCATTAATATCGATGACGAGATGAAGCAGTCTTATCTGCTTTATTCGATGTCAGTCATCGTGGCGCGGGCGCTTCCGGATGTAAGAGACGGCCTCAAGCCGGTGCAGCGTCGTATCCTTTACGCCATGCGGGAACTGGGGGTTACCCCCGGCGCGCGCTTCATGAAGTGCGCCGCGGTCGTCGGCGAAACGATGAAGCGGTTCCACCCGCACGGGGATTCAGCGCTCTACATGACGCTGGTGCGCATGGCGCAGGATTTCGTGATGCGCTCCCCGCTGGTACAGCCGCAGGGAAACTTCGGTAACATCGACGGCGATCCGCCGGCGGCCATGCGGTACACGGAATCGCGTCTCACTCCGGTAGCGATGGAGATGCTGCTGGATATCGAGAAGAACACCGTCGACTGGGCACCGAACTACACCCAGGACGAGAACGAGCCGACGGTCCTCCCCTCCCGGTATCCCAACCTGCTGGCAAACGGCGCGGCCGGGATCGCCGTCGGGATGGCCACCAACATCCCGCCGCACAACCTCGGCGAGCTGTGCGACGCCACGATCATGCTGATCGAGAATCCGCAGGCGACTCTCGAAGAGCTGATGACCGTGATCCACGGTCCGGACTTCCCCACCTACGGGATGATCCTTGGCACGAAGGGGATCAAGTCCGCCTTCGCCACCGGCCGCGGCAGCGTGATCATGCAGGGGAAGACGCATATCGAGCCGATGGACAACGGCAAGAATGCGATCGTCGTCACCGAGCTCCCCTACCAGGTGAACAAAGCCCGCCTGATCGAGCAGATCGCGGAGTTGGTGAAGCAGAAAAAAGTCGACGGCATCACGGCGCTCAACGACTACACGAACAAGGAAGGCATCCGGGTGGTGGTGGAGCTGCGGCGAGACGTCCAGCCGCAGAAGGTGCTCAACTACCTGCTGAAGCACACCCCCCTGCGGTCCAGCTTCGGCGTGCTGATGCTGTCGCTGGTGGATGGCGCGCCGCGCATCCTGTCGCTGGCGCAGATGCTGCTCTACTACATCGAGCACCGCAAGGAAGTGATCCGGCGGCGCACCCGCTTCGAGCTGGAGAAGGCCGAAGCTCGGATGCACATCGTCGAGGGTCTCCGACGCGCGCTGGACGTGATCGACGAGATCATCAAGATCATCCGCGCCAGCGCAAATCCCGCGGTTGCCCGCGATGCCTTGATGACGCGCTTCGAGTTCAGCCAGCTCCAGGCGCAGTACATCCTGGACATGCAGCTCCGCGCCCTCACCGGGCTGGAGCGCGACAAGCTCGAGGCCGAGTACCGGGACCTGCTCCAGGTGATCGAGGGACTCCGCAGCATCCTCGCCGATCCGCAGAAGGTCCTGAACATGATCAAGGACGACCTGCGGGAGATCAAGAAGAAGCACGCCAACCCGCGCCGCACCCGCATCGTGGCGGTGGAAGCGGACCAGATCGGCGACGAGGACCTGATCCCGGAGGAAGAGACGATCATTACGATCACCCGCAACGGCTACATCAAGCGGGTGACGGCGGAGACCTACCGGGTGCAGAAGCGGGGCGGCCGCGGCGTAATCGGCGTCACCTCTCGCGAGGCGGACGAGATCGCCCACATGTTCATCGCCACCACGCACCACCACATCCTGTTCTTCACGGACCGGGGCCGGGTGTATCGCGTGAAGGCGTATGAGGTGCCGCAGACCAGCCGCACCGCAATGGGCGCCGCGATCATCAACTTCATCGGCATCGAGCCGGGCGATAAGGTGACCGCCACCGTCCCGATGGCCTCCCTGGACCAGGAAGGCTTCCTGGTGATGGGCACCGAGACCGGTGAGGTGAAGCGCACCGCGCTGGCGGATTTCAAGAACCTCCGCGCAAACGGTCTGAACGCGTTCGACCTGGAAGAAGGCGATTCACTGCGGTGGATCCACCTGACCTCCGGCAAGGACAACGTGATGATCGTCACGGAGCAGGGGCAGTCGATCATCTTCCCCGAGGACAACCTCCGCGTGGCCAGCCGGAACTCCGGCGGCGTGCGCGGCATCAACCTTGAGGCAGGCGATCGGGTCATCGGCATGGAGATCGCACACCCGGATGCGGACGTGCTGGTGGTGGGCCGCCGGGGCTACGGCAAGCGGACCCCGGTTACCGGCTACCCCACCCAGACCCGTGGCGGCAAGGGCGTGCTTACGATGCGGGTCACCGATAAGACCGGCCCCGTCGGAGACTTCAAGATCGTCCGCCCTGGTGACCGCCTCCTGGTGAGCACTTCGCACGGCATCGTGATCCGCATGCCGGTGGATGACATCCGCCAGATCGGACGCAACACCGAGGGCGTCCGCGTGATCCGCCTTGAAGAGGGTGACGAGGTGCGGACCATCGAGCGGGTGGAGAAGCACAAAGAAGGCGTGAAGAAGCCGCCGAAGGCGCAATCGGATCTCTTCGGCGGCCCCGATGCACCGAAAGCCGCCGCTGCCGATGAGGACGACGACGAGGACGAAGTCGAAGAGCTCGAAGACGAAGAATAGCCCCGGCTTTCGAGCCGCTCGGCTCCCAACAGAAAGCGCCCCGGCGATCTCGCCGGGGCGCTTCCTTTTGTCTCCGCGAAACCGCGCTCGCCCGATTGCCCCGAAGTTCACAACGGCCTGGCGATCACCCAAGATAGATGAGTTCAGTCCCCGACCCGCCCGGTCCGTTCACGGCCGGGCGGGCATCGGCTGACGGCGGTCATCATCCGGGGAGGTGCCGGTGTTCCCTGCACGTCCCGCGATCCACTCCTACATCGAAAGCGACGATAACGTCACGTGCACGTCGTCTCCGGGATCGTAATCAGAAGAGGCAAGCACCTGGAGAACCGTGAGCGTGCCATCCGCCACGATCGCGTGGGCCACCCCGGTGGGCACTCGGACACAGGCGCCCGGATAGTCCAGGGTGAAGACGTTCACCAACCCGTGCGTCTCCGAATGCGGTCGCTCGTCGATCAGCCGGAACTGGGCGCGGCCGTGGAGCACCAGGATCCGCTCCTCGCGCCGGTGATGGTAATGGTCCCCCACAGCGAACCCCGGACGGACCACCACCGAATAGCCCAGCGTGCCGGCCGGCTCCTGGCTGTTATAGGAGACCACCAGCACGCGCCGCTCGTTGATGAACGCCGGCGCCTGGGTGACCCCGACATCCCGGATCGTTATCCCCTGGACCTGGCTTTCGAGCACCAGGCGACGCCCCGCATCATCCTCGACGAGTCGACCTTCGTGGACGACCATCGGAATGAACTCCTGGGCGCGGGTACCGGCATCGAGCTGTTGGTAGGACATCAGGGAAGTTGTGAAGCATCGTCGCCGGAGAGGTTGAACGAGGTTTCCAGGCGCTCTTGCTGGTAATCGACCACGCTGAGCAGAATGCCATCGGTCTGGGTGGGTCCCCAGAGCTCGTTGATCAGCCGGGCACACGTGCGGGCCACACGCGGAACCGAGGCGCGAAGCTCAGCGGCGCCGTGCTTCCCGAGATCCACGACGCCGGCGACGCCGGTGCGGCAGCCTGCTACCGGGACGCTCGCCGGGAGGATCGCCGCCAGTGCTCGCTCGCCCATCCAGCCGGGGATCCAGAACTCCAGGCGGAACCCGAAGCGCCGGCCATCACCGGTAAGCTTCACGGTAAACCAGCGGGCGCCTTCCAGACCCGATTCGGTCGAGAGGCTCGTCCAGGTGAGGTAGGAGTTGTTGTCCCAGGTGAACAGGGACTCCAGATCGTCCTGCAAGGCGTCCGGCAGCGGGCGTTCCAGCGAAGAGAAGAGGTGCGACATCAGTTAGCAGGAAGCGGAGTGTGGTGCAATGGGGGCTCCTACCTTCATCCTTCCGCCTTCATCCTTCCCCGCTCAGTCGGTGCGAGAAGCGCGGATGACGAGCCGACCCTGGTTGTTGCTCACGGCGTTTCCGCCGCGGTTGCGCGTCACGTCACAATCATCCAGAGTCCCGAGCCCTCCATCGGTGGAAAGGATGCCGACCCCGGCATTCTCGAGGATGCGGCAGCGCCGGAATACCGGGTCTCCGCCCTTCATGATGTTGGCGCCGTTCGCGCCGTTGCCCTGAATGATACAGTCCAGCAGCGGAGTGCCCGGCCTGGCCGCGGCAACGACGGGGGTCTTCGGAGCCGCGGCCGACTTCCGGGCCTGGGCGGTGCTGGGGCCGGGCCGCTTTACCGCAGGCCGGGTGGCCGGGCGGGGCTGCGACGGAGCGTTTGCGGCCGGCTTCTTGGGGATGAGATCGTCCAGCGACACCCCTTTTCGAGGCGCCGAAACTGCGGTAGTTGCCAGTGCAGCTACCGCGGCAAGCCCGACCTGTGGTGCGAGACTCCTGGAGTTCATCGTACGAGCAACGAGCGGGCGGGCGCGGAGCTTACTTGAGAGCTACGGCCAGCGGCACCGGGTAGGCGATCTTGGTACGGGCCCGAGCCTGGTCCAGCCACTGCCCCACCCGGTACTCCACCACGCGCTTCCGCAGCTTCTCGCGCTCACCGGGAGTCACCTGGGCGACCGGCTTCACGTTTTCCAGCTTGATCAGGTTGTAGGAGTTATCGGTCAACAGCACCGCGGTCTTGGTGTACGTGCCGGGCTTTAGCTTCTGTTGATCGATGGCGCGCCAGATGTCCAGCAGGTCGATCTTCAGGAATGGGCGCTTGAGGCCTCCGGCCACGCGGTCGTTCGGGTCCAGAGAGTGGATGCTGGCCAGCTTTCCGAAGTCTTCGCCTTCTTCCAGCTTCTTGACGATCTCTGCCCCCTTCACCTGGTTGGCCACCGTCATCTTCCGGATCTCATACTGTGTGAGGTCCTCGTCGGTGACCGGCGACTCCTGGAGAGCCACCTTTTCCATCAGGGCGTTGAAGCGCACTTCGTCGCGAAGCTGCTTCTCGGTGAGGTAGCTCCGGGTCAAGAACGTTTCGTACTCTTCCTGGGTCTTGAACTTCGCTCGCACGTCCGCGAACAGCTTGTTCGCCTCGGCATCCGGGATGGTGGCATTTTGCGCGCGGGCGGCCTGCAGCAGCACTTCGCGATTCGCCATCTGCTCCAGCGCCTCTTCCCCATAGTACTCCAGCAGCCGCAGCACGAAGCGGTTCCGCTCGATCGGCTCGCCGTTCACGGTAGCCACCGGGGACTTGTCCATCCCGTTCTTCACCACCTTCGCCTTGGTGCGTGCCTGGCTCATCCACTGGTCCACACGGTAAGCGATGACCATGGCGTTCAGCCGCTCCTGCTCGGACGGGGATGCGCTCACCGCCACCGGCAGTCGTCGCTCCAGGCGGATGATGGCCCAGTTTCCGTTAGAGAGCTGCACCGGAGCCTTGGTGTAATCGCCAGGCTTCAGCTTCCCGTCGCTGATGGCCTGCCACACGTCCAGCATCTCGATCTTCAGGAACGGCTGCAGCCTGCCGCGGGCCTTCCGTAGCTCGGGATCGGTGGATTTCTGGGTAGCGAGGAAGATGAAGTCGGAGCCCTTACCCAACTCGCCGAGCCACTCCGCGATCTTCGCCTTGTCCGGCGCCACGATGACCCGCACGTCAAACTGCTCCAGGTCTGTCTCCTGGATCGGGTTCTCCTTGAGCGCCACCTTCTGCAGGAGCAGGGAGTTCCGGGTGTCCTCGCGGAGTTGGCTCTCTTTCAGCCGGCTGCTGGTCAGGAACTTGTGGTAAGCCTCCTCGGAGCGGAAACGGGCCTGGATCTCCATCATCTTGCGATCCAGCTCTTCGTCACTCACGGTCTGGGCCAACCGCTTCGCTTCCTGCTGGAGCACCACGCGCCCGATCATCTTCTCGAGCGCCTCTTCCCCTCGGTATTCGATGAGTCGGTCGGCCAGCTCTCGCCGGGTGATCTCCTCCTTGCCTACGCTCGCAAGCACGAGCGCGTCCAGGGGATTATCTTGGGCCCGGACCGCGACCGGAGCCACAGTGAGGCCGAGGGCCAGGAACGAGACGAGAAGGCTGGATTTCATGGGACCTGCTTTCAAACTAACGCCGCGCGTCTGCGATCAGCGTCTTCATCGGGATCGGGTAATCGACCTTGGCTTCGCTGTGCCAGGTGTCAAGGAACTGGGCCATCCGGAGCGCATTGATCCGCCGCACCGCGTCCTCCCGCTCCTTGACGGACATCAGCTCGGGCCCGAAGCGACCTTCCAACCGTAGCACCAGGAACGCGCCACCAACGTCCACGGGCTGGCCCAGGACCTGCCCGGCCTGGAGGCGCGCCTTTTCAATCACTTTGAACCCTTCGGGATTCTCACTCCGGGTAAAGAGTCGGGGCTTCAGGAACCCATCGCCAGCCTTGTCCAGCGACTTTTGCTGCACGAGCTGCTCGAACTTGGTTCCGGACTGTGCCAGGCGGATCACCTCTTCGGCTTCCGGCTTCGTCGCCACCCGGATATAGCGCACGGTAAACCGCTCCAGTTCCTCCGGCTTTACCGGGGCGCGCTTGTTCACCAGCTTCTCCGCCAGGTAAGTGTAGCGGACTCGCTCTCGCCACGCGTCTTCGGTTATGCCTTCCAGGTTCAGCGCGGTCACAAACGAGGCCTCGCCGGTCTGCTTCTTCACCGTGGCGACGCGGCCGTCCACCTCCCCGTCACTTACGGTCACCCCTGCCTTCGCAGCCTCCTGGCTCACGATGCGTCGCTCTACGAGCTGGTCCAGCGCGGACTTGCCGAAGGCCGCAAACAGGTAGGCCAGCAGGTCCTTGCGCGTAACCGGAGTAGCGCCCACCTTGATAATCTCGGTATCGGGCGCCAGGTTCGCGTCCTCGATGAGCTTCGCCATCTGCGTGGTGGTGGTTACCGGATACCGCTTGCGGGTGATCGGCATCAGCGCCGGAAGCCGGTTGGCGCGGATCTGCTGGATCGCTCGCTCCCGCTCTTTGCCGGTCAGGGTCTCCGGGCCGAAGACCTTCTCCAGCTTCAAGACCATCCAGTATTTTCCGGACTGGACCGGCTGCGGCGTGTACTGCCCCACGCGGAGGTTCGCCT
>JAJFMS010000891.1 GCA_020696885.1 Armatimonadota bacterium
TTCGACGCCGGCGCGGCGTTCGCCCGGACCGCGCTGGTCCGCATTTCCCTGGCGGATATTGCAGACGGCGGCCGGTTCCGGTTCCACGCGCACCTGGAGACCGGCTACTTCAACCTCCGCGTGGCCCAGCACTGCGGTACGCGCGCCTACTGGGCCACCAACGATACGGGCGACGACACGGTGCGGGTCTACAGCGTGGACGAAGGCGTTACCGCCGTGACGGTTAACACCGTGGCCGTCTCGTCCTGGAACCGGAGCGACTTCGCCACCAGCACCCCGGACGGGCACGACTGGCTGGCCGCGGCGGACGACCGCCTCGCCAGCGCCTCGGTGCGGGGCAACGTGCTCGCCCTCGCCTGGAACGCCGGGCGCGGCACCGGCGGCAGCGCGTTCCCCGGCGTGGCCCACGTGCGGATCGACCTCGACACGATGCTCCAGACGGACGCGGACGTCCTGTCGAGTCCGACCGAGGCCTGGGCTTACCCGAGCCTGGACTGGAACGCGGACGGCGAACTGGTGGTGAGCGCGTTCGCGGGCGGTCCCGGGAAGCCGATCACTTCCGCGGCAGTAACGCTCACCGGCGAGCCGGCGGTGACCGTATCCGGTGTCTCCTCGCATGGTCCCACCGGGGAAGCGTGGGGAGCCGCCACCTGCCGGCAGCATCCGTTCTTCCCGAAGCTGTGGGTGTGGGCCACCTGGGACCTCCAGGGCGGCGGCGGAGACGCGGACGCCCAGCCCCGGTACGTGCTCTTCGGCCGCAGCTCGGACGCCCCCACGCTGACGGGTGACCTCTACGAGCCGGACGATAGCGCTGCGCAAGCGCGGGCGCTGACGGACCGCATCAACCAGGTGCGCAGCATCCACACCGCCGGCAACGCGGACTGGGCGAAGTTTACGATGTACGGCACCGCTGCCGTCACCATCACCACCACCGGCGGCACGGAGGCGGCGATCTTCGGTCCGGATGATCCCACCGCCCTGCGTTACAGCGACCCCGGCACCGTCTCCGGAACCAGCCTCGCCGTCTCCCTGTCGGCGGGCGACTACTGGGTGCGGGTGCGCGAGCAGGGAGACGATGCTGCGCTGCCCACCTACACCCTCTCGCTGCGCGTGGCCGCGGTTCCGGACACCTACGAGCCGGACGACGGCGTCGCCACCGCCAGCGTCCTGACCCCGGGCTCCCTCCAATACCACAGCATCCACACCGGCGGAAACGAGGATTGGGCGCGGTTCGATCTCGCCGAGCGCTCCTCCTTCGTGCTGCAGACGGACGGCCCGGATCGCCCGTACCGGAACCTTGATCCGGCCAACTACGACACCGAGCTCACGCTGCTGGCCGCCAACGGCCTCACCCGGCTGGGTGGGAACGATGATATGGACTCCGATCAGGAGCTCCGCTACTCGCGGCTGGCCGGCACGCTGCCGGCGGGTACCTACTACGTCCGGGTGCGCCACAGCTTCGAGACCACCGGCTTCATGCCGCTCTACTCGCTGCTGCTGACCACCGGCGCGCCCTCCGACCTCCGCCTGACCTCCCCGAACGGCGGTGAGAGCGTTAACACCGGCACGTCCCCAACCGCCACCTGGACCAGTCAGCGGCTGGGCGGCAACGTGAAGCTGGAGTTCTCCGCCAACCGCGGGGACAACTGGAAGACCGTGGTCGCCTCCACCCCGAACGACGGCTCCGAGCCGTGGCCGGTGCCGATCGGCGGCGCCACCACGCAGGGCCTGCTGCGCGTGTCCGCGGTCGGGCAGGTGGGGCTCGTCGATGCCAGCGACGCGGACTTCACGGTGGTGGAGCAGCGCTCGATCACGGTGCTCTCGCCGAATAGCCGGTTTACGACGATCCCGATCGGCCTGGCCACCACGATCAGTTGGACCAGCTTCGGGGTCGCCGGCAGCGTGAAGCTGGAGTACACCGTCAACGGCACGGACTGGGTGGTGATCGCCGCTGCGACCGAGAACGACGGCACCGCGCCGTGGGTGACGCCGCTCACGCTCACCACCCATGCCCGAGTGCGGGTGACCTCGCTGTCCGCGCCGGTGGTCTCCGACACCAGTGACGAGGAGTTCACCCTGGGGCCGCCGACCCTCCACCTCACCAGCCCGAACGGCGGCGAGATCCTGGAGTCGCAGACCCTGGCGGAGATTACCTGGGGCACGTTCGGCTCGGCGGGGGGCGTGAAGATCGAGTTTTCCGCCGACAGCGGGACCACCTGGTCCGTCATCCACGAGTCGGTCCCGGACAACGGCTTCAAGGGGTGGCAGATCCCACCAATGGCTACCACCCGCGGGAGGGTCCGCATCAGCTCCGTGCTGGCGCCCACCAGCCAGGACGTGAGCGCTACGGACTTCACGGTGCTCGGCAGCGGCGCCTTCTCGGTGCCGGCGGTGGTGAAGTTCCCGAAGACCCGCACCGGCAAGGTGAAGCGGAAGGTGGTGACACTCAAGAACCCCAGCCGGTTCGACGACGTCGCGGTCACGGTAGGCACGCCGGGAGCACCGTTCCGGCTGGCCGAGGGCGGAGGTAGCCACCTTATCCCGCCGCGCAAGTCCGTGAAGCTGATCCTGGAGTTCGCACCGGTGGAGGCCGGCAGCCACGAGGCAGAGCTGGTCCTCACCAGCAGTGTCCAGTCCCGGCCGGTGTTCCGGATCGCCCTGAAAGGAACGGCCCGTTAGGCTTCCCGGCGCCCGTACGTCATTGCGAAGCGCCCATCGCCCGTACCGGACTTTGCCGTGCTTCCGTGGCGCTGTGGCAATCCCGAAGGTTGAGCAGTGCCGTGCCTGGGTGCTTCGGCGGGGAGCAGGATCCGTACCGGCTGGGATGGCCACAGGCGCAAAAGACGCGCCTTCGCCATGACTCGCTTCTTTCGGGGACTTCCTACTCACAGGAGCTGCGCGATGACGGTCCTCGTGCGGCGATCGGGTGGTTACCCCCGCAGTCAGCGGGCCGCTCCGAACGCGTAGACGAACCCGTCGTCCGCGCCCACGAAGACCATGCCGTTCGATATCCCCGGAGAGCTGTGGATCTCCGGTCCGATCTCATACGTCCAGAGCTGCCGTCCGTCCTTCAGGTCC
>JAJFMS010000892.1 GCA_020696885.1 Armatimonadota bacterium
TGCACGAATGCCGACGGGATCTGTTCGACACGCGGCCGTGGCTTACCAGCCCCGGAGCGGGTTACAGCAGCTATCCGACGCCGGAGCCGGAGGAGCTGCCTCGCCCCGGTGAGCCGGTCCGGCGACTGAGCGGTAACGCCGCCAGCGGCGTGAATGGCTACACCGGCCACTATAACTAGCTGAGCGGCAGAGCTCTACGGTCGCCGGCGCCGCCCCTCGAGCGCCCGCGAGGGGCGGCGTTTCACCTGCCTGACGCCTCGATCTACGGACCGGGATGACCCCGGTCCGTAGATCGACCATCGAAGTCACCACTCGGGAATCCACATGCCGCTGCCGGAACGACACCTCCTCATCTGCACCGGCGACGACTGCCGCAAGCACGGCGGGAAGAAGCTCTGCAAAGCGTTCAAAGAAGCCATCGACGATCGGGGATTGAAGCGCCGGATCAAGGTGATGGAGGTCGACTGCTTCGACCAGTGCGCGCACGGGCCGATCGCGCTTCTGTATCCGGACGCGATCTGGTATGCCGGGCTGAGCAGCCGCGACGCGGAGACGATCGTGGACCAGCACCTGGCTGGCGGAACCCCGGTAGCCGCGAAGCTCTACCGGCGCGCTCACGGCCAGTAGTCGGCTTTACCGTGCGGGACGCTTGCACGGTGCCGGAGCGGTGGTGCAACTTGAGAAGTGCCTGGGTAGTCCCTCGGGGTGAGGGCCAGGTCTTGTCGAGAGAATTGCATGAACCGGCTGCTCCTCCTGTCCAACCTCTATCCCTCCGCCCATGAGCCCACGCGTGGGATGTTCAACCTCCAGGGCTTCCGCGCGCTTTCCCTGTACTGCGACACGCGGATCGTGGTGCCGGTGCTCTGGTGGGAGCGCACGCGGCGCCCGCTGGAATGGCTGGCCGCACCCCGGAGCGAGGAGACCGGGATCCCGGCGGTCTACCCGTCGTGCTGGCACGTGCCGCAGGTCCACGGGCTCCACCCGACCACCATGTATGCCTCCGTCCGCCCCTACGTGCGCCGGCTCCACCGCGAGCAGCCGTTCGACGCGATCCTGGCCTCGTGGGCGTGCCCGGACGGGGTGGCGGCGGCACGGCTGGCGGAAGAGCTGGACCTGCCGCTGGTGACGATGGTGCTGGGAACGGACGTCAACGCGCTGATGGGGCACCCGCGGCTCCGGCGTCACCTGGAATGGGGACTCGGCCGTGCAAATCGGGTCATCACGGTGAGCGGAGCCCTGAAGGAGCGGGTGACCGAGCTGGGCGCCCCGCCGGACCGCGTGCTGGTGCAGCACAACGGCGTGGACGGGGAGCGCTTCCGAATTCGTGACCGCGCCGCAGAACGGGCAGCCCTGGGCCTTTCGCAGGAGCGTCGACTGATCTGCTACGTGGGCAACCTGGTCCACGAGAAGGGCGTCGATCTCCTGGTCGAGGCGATGGGCCTCCTGGTACGCTCCGGGCAGCGCGACCTGGACCTGGCGCTCGTGGGTGCCGGAGGCCTGACGGAGCCGCTGCAGAAGCGCGCCGCGGACTTGGGCATCACCGAGCACCTCCGGTTCGTGGGAAGGCGGCCGCACGAGGAGATCGCCCGGTGGATCGCCGCTGCGGACGCTTTCTGCTTGCCCAGCCGCCGTGAAGGCTGCCCCAACGTGGTGCTGGAGGCGCTGGCTTGCGGCCGGCCGGTGGTGGCGGCGCGGGTGGGCGGGGTTCCGGAACTGGTGTCTCCGGGCACGGGCGTGCTGGTGCAGCCCGAGTCCCCGGAGGCGCTGGCAGCCGGGCTCCGCGAGGCGCTGGAGCGCCCGTGGGACCCCCAAGCGCTGCGAGACGCGGTGCCGTGCCTCTCCTGGGATCAGTTCGGCCGCACCCTCTACGAAACGGTCAAGAGCGCCCACCGGGAGCACCACGCCAGCCGCCACGCCGCCCTAGCGGAGCGCGCCGCTGCTTGAACCAACGCGAGAACCCCCGAGAACGGGTCTCCAGCCTGCTGCAGCAGGCTTCCCAACTGTAGCCGCGTGGCTTCAGCCCGCGGCAGGTCGCCAGACTATCCACATCCGCACACTCACAACAGCCCTTTGATCGGCTCCCCCTGGCGAATGCGGTAAGGACGACCCTCCGGATCGTGGAACTCCTCGTCCGGCCCCACGCCCATCAGGTGGAAGATCGTGGCGGCGAGGTCCGCCGGTGTGTAGGCTTCGCCGTCCGGGAAGCCGCCGGTGGGATCGGAGCGGCCGATCACGCGTCCTGGCTGGATCCCGCCGCCGGCGAGGAAGCAGGGGAACACGTCACCCCAATGGTGGCGACCCGGTGTGAACGGCACCCCCGCGGCATTCAGCCCGTTCGGCGTGATCGGTGAGACGATCGGCGTCCGGCCCATCTCCCCGCACATCACCACCAGCACTTCGTCCAGCAGGCCGCGCTCCTCCAGATCGTCCAGCAGTCCGCTGAGGCAGTGGTCCAGCGACGGCAGCAGCTTCCCCTTCAGGTCCCGGAACGCGTTCTGGTGGGTATCCCAGCCGCGCATGTTGATCTGCACCATCCGGGCGCCTGCTTCCACTAGCCGGCGGGCAAGCAGGAGGCCCTGGCCCCACTCCTCGCGCCCGTAGCGGTCTCGCACGCGGTCCGGCTCCTGGCTCAGGTCGAACGGGTTCGCCTTACCGCGCTGGGCGAGGACCAGCTCGATCGCCTGGCGCCGGTACACGTCCAGGTTCCGCACCTGGGCTTCGCTGTCCAGGTCCCGGCGGAGCGTGTCGACGCGCTGCAGTAGCGCGCGGCGCTGGTCGAGGCGGGAGAGCACCACCCCGGACGGGTCTCCCAACTCCGGCAAGCTGAACGAGGGGTCGCGGCAGCTCGAGTTGTCCCACCATGCCTTCGGACCCTTGCCGGGGGCGCGTGCCGGATCGTCCGGCTGGTCGTGGCTGAAGCAGTTGGGGCAGGACCCTGCCGCATCTGGCGCGCGGCAGGGCGGCGCGATGGAGAGCCCCCACTGGCCATACCGCGTGCCCAGCATGCCCGGCCGCTGCCCGGGGCTGTCACCGCCGCCGCGAGGGATGGCGATTGCGGGGGGCAATCCGCCGGCAGAC
>JAJFMS010000893.1 GCA_020696885.1 Armatimonadota bacterium
CGGTTCCGCAACACCGGCGACCCGATCCTCAACGTCACCAGCCCGGCCGGGGTGGACTCCAAGGCCCAGCGTGAAGCGCTCGATCTCGTCGGCGCGCTCAACCGCCGGCGGCTCGGAGCGGCCGGCGACCCTGAGATCGAGACGCGCATCGCCTCCTACGAGCTGGCGTACCGCCTGCAGACCTCCGCGCCGGAGCTGATGGACCTGCGCAAGGAGAGCAAGGCCACCCTGGACCTCTACGGCGCGGATCCGGACAAGCCGTCGTTCGCCCGTGCCTGCCTGCTGGCCCGCCGCATGCTGGAGCGCGGCGTGCGCTTCGTGAACATCTACCACGAGGGGTGGGACGCGCACTCGGACGTCACGGGCAACCTGCGCCGGAACTGCGGCGCGACGGACCAGGCCGCCGCGGCGCTCATCATGGACCTCAAAGAGCGCGGGATGCTGGAAGATACCCTGGTGATCTGGGGCGGTGAGTTCGGCCGCACGCCGATGGTGGAGACGAACACCGCCCTCGGCCGCAGCCAGGGCCGCGACCACCACCCCCAGGCCTACTCCATGTGGATGGCCGGCGCGGGCGTCAAGCCGGGCACCACCTACGGCGGCACGGACGAGCTCGGCTTCAACGCGGTGGAGAACCCGGTGCACATCCACGATCTGCAGGCCACGATCCTGCACCTGCTCGGCCTGGACCATGAGCGCCTCACCTACCGCTACGCCGGCCGTGACTTCCGCCTTACGGACGTGCACGGCAAGGTGGTCAAGGATATCCTCGCTTAGCGCTTCATGGCCTGATCGCACCCGTAATCGAGCGGTTGCCCGGAGTCCCGAAGGCATCGATGGCTCCGGGACTGCCGTGAAATAGGCCTCGGAACCTGGAAGTGCTTCCGGCTGATTGCCAGGAGTCAGGCTGGCGATAGGTGCGCTGATTTCATCCATCGCGGGTGAGCGCCCGGTCATCGCCAACTCTGTGTCAATCGTGCCTTTACGGCAACCGCGATCCCGGTTACCCGCGAGTAACGATGCTCGGACTGGAGCAGCGAGATGAGTACCCTGGTAGCCCCTCCGCGATACAGGACCCTGGCCGACCTCATCGAACAGATCGGCTCCATTCCCCTGGAGCGGATCGCCGCGTGTCCGGCACCGGGAACCGCAACTGAGGCCGACGTACTCATCACACCGGATGGAGAGAAGCATCTCTTTGAGCTGGTCGATGGCGTCCTGATCGAGAAAGCCGGCTGCTTCTTCAGTTCCGTGATCGGCTGCCTGCTCATCCAACGGCTCGGCGCGTACCTCGACGGGAATCCACTCGGCGTCGTACTAGGAGCGGGCGGTACCCTTCGGCTGGCTCCCGGGCTCGTGCGTGCCGCGGACGTGAGCTTCCTCTCCTGGAGCCGTTTCCCCGGCGGGAGGCTCCCCCGTAACCCCTTCCCAGATCTGGCTCCCGATCTGGCGATCGAGGTCCTGGCTCCCGGCAATACGGAACCGGAGATGCGCCGGAAGCTCCGGGACTACTTCCAGGCCGGCGTCCGCCTGATATGGCTCATCGATCCGGAGACCCGCACCGCTCGGGTTTTCACCGGCCCCACCACCGTTCAGCACGTCGGAGTTGACGGGAGCCTGGATGGTGGGGAGGTTCTCCCAGGCTTCGAGGTGTCGCTCACCCAGCTCTTCATCACTGCCGGGCCGCGCGTCTGATCCGCCTGATCGGTGCGCCTCGGGCTCCGCAGGTGGCATGCGCCCCTGTTCGGGTTATCATTCTGCGGCACGTGCTACGCGCGGCCACGCACGGTGAAACCAGAGAGGGAGACCCCGATGAAGGCGCTGCTGCTCAAGCAATACAAGCAACTGGAAGTGACGGATTGTCCCACGCCGGAGATCGGCCCCGACGAAGTGCTCGTGCGCGTGCGGGCCTGCGGGATCTGCGGCAGCGACGTCCACGGTTTCGACGGCGGCAGCGGCCGGCGCCAGCCTCCGCTGATCATGGGGCACGAAGCCTCCGGTGAAGTGGCCGCCGTGGGGAGCAACGTCAAGCGCTTCAAGGACGGGGACCGCGTTACCTTCGATTCCACCGTGTACTGCGGCCAGTGCTGGTTCTGCCGGCGCGGCCAGATCAACCTGTGCGACAACCGGAACGTCCTCGGCGTCTCCACCGGCGAGTACCGCCGCCACGGCGCGTTCGCGGAATACGTCGCCGTGCCGCAGCACATCATCTACCCGTTGCCGGACAACCTCAGCTTCGAGGAAGCCGCGCTCATCGAGTCCGTCTCCATCGCGTTCCACGCCGTCAACCGGAGCCCGGTGCGGATCGGGGATACGGCGGTGGTGGTCGGCACCGGAATGATCGGCTCCCTGGTGATCCAGACGCTCCGCAACGCCGGCTGCGCCCGCATCATCGCGGTAGACATCGACGACTACAAGCTCGAGCGCGCCAAGGAGTGGGGCGCAGACGAGGGGATCAACTCGAAGAACGTGGACGCGCCAGCGGAGATCGCGGCGCGCACCGAGGGCCGCGGCGCGGACCTTGCCTTCGAGGTGGTCGGCGCCACCGCGCCGCTGAACACTGCCATCGCCTCCGTGCGCAAGGGCGGCTCGGTAACTCTCGTCGGCAACCTCACCCAGAAGGCGGAGTTGCCGCTGCAGGCCGTGGTCACCCGCGAGATTACCCTGCTCGGCTCCTGCTCGTCGGCCGGCGAGTACCCGGCATGTATCGCGCTGATGGCGCGCGGCGACATCAACGTGAAGCCGCTCATCAGCGTGACGGCGCCGCTGGAGAAGGGCCCCGAGTGGTTCGACCGGCTCTACAATCACGAGGCCGGCATCATGAAAGTCATCCTCCAGCCCTGACCCACACTCGCGGCGTAAACAACCCACATAACCATGAGTGACCAATTCGACCTGACCGGGAAAGTAGCGATCGTCACCGGCGCCAGCCGGGGGCTGGGGCAGATCTTCGGGCGCGCGCTGGCGAACGCTGGCGCGGACCTGATCATCACGGCGCGCGAGCAGGAGAAGCTGCTCCCGTTCGCCGCCGAGATCGAGGCGCTGGGCCGAAAGTGTGTACCGATCGCGCTGGACGT
>JAJFMS010000894.1 GCA_020696885.1 Armatimonadota bacterium
GCTCACTGCAGCAGGCGGCGCCCGCCGCGCCGGTCACGGCCTGGTGGGAGCGGTTCCGGCTGCAGTTCGAATGGCGGCTCCGGGTGCCCGCGATGGTGGCGGCCGGCAGCATGGCGGTCGCGCTGTTCGCGTCCGTGGTCACGCCGATCGCCGTCCGGGAGCAGGAGCACGCCGTCCAGCGCGAGCAGGTAGTGGCTTCGGCGGTGGAGCGACACGAGCAGTTGGAGCACGCCAACCCGAACACGAATTGGGAAGCGGTAGAGAGCAGCATCGAGCTGACCACCGGCAGCATCGTAACGGAATAGTCTCAACAAGCGATCTCCCGCCGTGCACGCGAGATCGGCGGTTCGATAGGAGCAGGGTAATGGAGTGATGGAGTATGGGAGTAATGGCTGCCGGTGCGGCCGCAGGCCGCATTCCCCAATACTCCATCACTCCACTACTCCCCCTCTGAAGCAGGTGCGTCGAATGCTGGCAGCGCGACATGGTGCAGTCCTGGGGCTCGCTCTCGGAGCGGCTCTATTGCTGCCCGGGACGGCCCGGGCCGACGACGCGCGCCAGATTCTGCTCAACAGCATCGAGCCGAAGGTCGCCACCTACGTCGGCGAGCAGGTATCGGAAGTCCTGAAGGGTGACGAGGTCCGCCCTCCGCGCAAGCGGATGCAGGTGCAGCGCGTCTACCGCAAAGGCAAGACCCTCCGGATCGAGTACCCGGACGGACGGATCTTCTTCGACGACGGGGACCAGCAGTTCCTGTACAACAGCCGGCAGTCGATCGTGGAGCAGGGGCCTTCCAGCTTCAATCCGCGCAAGTTGCAGCAGCAGCGACAGGCCGTGCTCCGCGGACGCGTGATGGTGGAGTCGCTCCCGGATGACACCGCCGCGGGCCGGCCCACCTACGTGCTCCAGGTGCGGCAGCCCAAGGGCGCACGGACCGTCTGGGTGGACAAACAAACGTACGTGCAGCTCCGCCAGGACGTGCAGCAGAACAACCGGGTGGTGAGCACCTACTTCCGGTCCATCGAGTTCCGCGAGCCGCCCGCCGACAAGCTGGCCTACACCCCGCCGCCGGGGGTGCCGGTTGTGGAGCGGGGCGCGGGGCGCCCGGTGCCGCCGGCCGAGGCCACGGAGATGGCGCGGGCCTGGGGCGGGCTGCTCCAGCCCAAGGCGATGCCGCCGGGTTTCGCGCTGCGGGGCTACTTCCGGCACCGGCTAAACGGCCAGCCCGTGCTGGTAGCGCTCTACGCCGGGCTGCGCGGCGGGAAGACGTTGTCGATGTTCCAGGGACCCACGCAGGGCACCGGCTCCATGGCGGAGCGCCAGCGGGGCAACCTCCGCGTGCTGGGCGCGCGGAAGGGCCAGGCGGACGTGATCCTCGTGGCGCCGCTCGCCGAGGAGGAGCTGCAGCGGATCATGAACTCGGTCGCGCCGCAGTAGCCGCGCCGCAATAGCCGCGCCGAACCACCGGTGGAGTGTTGAAGTCTTGGAAGCGGAGCGCAGTGCAGCTGCGCCAGTCCGCGATGCCGGGGCGTGCGCTGCCGAAATCCATGAGCCACCCCCTCGCCGATACAGCACGGTGGGAACCTTTCCGAGGTTCTAACGAGAGGGCGGTCGTCCGCGAGGGGTCGGGTCGCATGGTATCTCGCAGGGTCATTGATCCCGATCTGCCGGCACGAAGGAAACCCATGCTCTTCTTGAGAGCAGCAACGGGTAATCCGTTACCCGATAGGGTCCTGATTCGCCATAAGACGGCATAAGACCCCTTCCGGCCGAACCTGAAGCCCGGAGCACACGCCAGGCGCCCCACGTTGTTCGCTGCCAGTGGCACGTCCGGCTCCCTGGTTTGCTGCGCGGTCCGCCAGGCTCCAGTGGCGGGCGGTAAATCCCGCGGTCGGCGCCCGCGGCGACCGCGTTTGGAGTTGACAATCCTGGCATTTGTCCTGTAGAAAAAAGAGGCCTCCATTTTCCGGGGTAGTCCAAGATCCACTCCATGACGTTCGAACAGGGCATAAACGAACAGAGCGTGTTCGAAGTCGCGTCCATTACGCGGCGTGTCCTCGGTCGCGTGTACCTCGCAGGACAGTCCGCCGTGAGCGTGACACCCACCGGACACCACAACGTTGGAGGATCTTTCGGCTAACCCGTATCCCGCATCTGAATGCGCGCTGCCAGCCCCGAGATCTTCCGGATCTTGGGGCTTTTTGCGTTGTCCTGGAGGAGACACACCATGACTGGTTGATGCTGACATCCAACTACTTGCTTTCCCTGGCAATGGCTTCCTTACGCACACCGGTTCACGGGCCGGCAAGCCCCTATACACGCCTTCCGTGTACCGTCAGCTTGCTCCGGACCGGCCCCCTATTCACGCCTGGATCATTGAGAGTAAGCCATGTATTGTGGTGCGAAATCCGGATTGACTCGCCCGATGCAGCACCGTAACGTGAAAGCGTCCGGATGGAGAAGCAATGTGAATCTTGGGAGTGCGATAACCAGAGGCTGTGGTGTAGTGGTCCAACATTTCACTCTTTCACAGTGAAGATCGAGGGTTCAAATCCCTCCAGCCTCATCTGAAGTAAAGAGCCACGGACGGACGCAGCTTGACGCCCACGGGACTAGATGAAGCCATAAGGAGACTAACATGCAGCGGAAAATGGCCAGCATACAACGAGTGCGCGAACTGCGCCCGATCGAAGGAGCCGATCTCATCGAGCTCGCAAGGATTGAGGGCTGGAACTGCGTCGTCAAAAAGGGCGAATTCCAGGTCGGAGATCTGGGAATCTACTTCGAAATCGACGCAGTGCCGCCGGACAGCGCGCCGTTCCGTTTCCTCTGGACCCCGCGGACGCACGAAGGCCCGGAGCCGTTTCCGCGGCCGGAGAAGTACCGCATTCGGACCATGAAGCTGCGCGGCCAGCTCTCCCAGGGATTGCTGATGCCGCTGGCGGTAGCGGACGAGATTCTGGGCGACACGCCGCGCGAGCCCCGGAAGTACGCGGAAGGGGAGGACCTGACGGCGCTGCTGGGTGTCGGCAAGTACGAGCCTCCACTCCCGTCCGGGGGCTTCCGCGGGGGCTTCC
>JAJFMS010000895.1 GCA_020696885.1 Armatimonadota bacterium
GGGGGAAGTAGGAACCAGCTCACGGCGCTGGACGGTGTACCGCACCCGTGCGTTGACCACCGGCGCGCCGAAGTAGTAGCGCGCGGAGATCCGGACCTTCAGCGGTTGACCGGTGGTTGCCGGCCCGAGCTCCGGCGCCACGGCTACGGAGAATTCCGGCTTCTTGTACTCCTCGACCTGAAGACTGGCGAAGGCATCGGAACGCGCGTCCTTCTCACCCCACTCGATCCGCAGCGCGTAACTGCCCAGGGGCGGCTGGGACCCCAACTCGAAGAAGCCGTGCACGGCGCCGAACTCGTTGGCCGTCACGTCCCGGGCGTCCACCTCGTTCCCCTTGGGGTCGAGCAGCCGCGCGCGGGCCTTCTGACCAGCGAGCGGTTTGAGCGGCCCGTCGACTTCGCGCCCGGTGAGCAGGGCGCGGAAGTTCACGCGCTGGGAGGGGCGGTAGGTCGGGCGGTCCGTGTAGACGTACCCCTGGAGCTGCGGGCCCGTCGCCTCCGGCCGGTACGAGGCGGTGCCGCCGGTGAACGCGTAGCGGTCCCCTTTCCAGGCGAAGGTGACCACGCTGTCGCTACGGACTCCCTTGGGCGAGAGCGGCTTCTCCGTCAACCCGTCGCCGCTGGTGGCGGAGGTTGCCGCGGAGACCCCCCGCTTCTTCTCCGCGTCCGTGTACAGCTCGCGGATCAGCACGGACGCCTCGCTTACGGGCGCGCCGGTCTCCGCGTTCACCACCATCGCGGTGGCGCGCTCCTCATCCACCACCTGGAAGGCGGCCAGATCCGAGATCAGCAGGAGCACCGTCTGCCGCACCGGGCCGCCGTCCGCCTCGATGACGTACGCGCCGTTCCTGGTGAGCGGGGTCTCCAGGGTGCGGCTGTTGACCGCATGCTCCTGCTTGTAGGTGAGCGCCTGCTCCCAGGTGACCGGCTCGCCCTGGTAGAACTTCCGGACGCCGGCCTTCCCCAGCCGGGCGAAGAGCTCCGTGAGCCCCTCGCGCGGTCGCGCCAGGACCCGGGCGTCCTTCACCAGCTCTTCCAGCTTCACCGGGTAGGCGGCCAGCTTCAGGTTGGGGACGTTGCTGGTCTCGATCTTCAGCGTGGCCCGCTTCCCGGGAGCTTGCGGCGCCGGCGCCTCGATGGTGAGTCTTGCGCGGGTGATCGAGGCCATCGCGGCGCGCGCCATCTGCGCCCATTTGGTATCGGGACGCGCCTTGATCAGGGTGTCGTACGCCTCCAGGGCGTCCGTGTAGCGCTCGTCTTGCGCAAGCCAGTTCCCGATCAGCAGGAGGGTGTGGTCCCCTTCGGCATGCTCCGGGTAGTCGCGCAGGAAGGAGCGCAGCACGTCCGTGGCGGCGCGGTCCTGGTAAGGATAAGGGATGAGGGTGTCGCCGCCGCTCGGCTCCGGGCGCCGGGCCTCGCTGCGCATCGTCTGGTGGTAGTTGCGCAGCCACATCGCCTGCGCGAGCCGGACCAGCGGCTTCTGGGCCGGGGCGGCGACCTCCTCGGCCGAGAGGTAGAGCTGAAGCACCTTGCGCGGCAGCGGCCAACTCGGGTCGTAAGCAGCGCCGGCGTCCAGCTTCCAGGCGTCGTCCCCGGGCGCCTTCCAGGTGCGCTGTCGAGCCCAGTTCGGAAGCTGCGCGCCGTTCAGGATGCGGGCCAGGTCCGTGGCCACATCCGCTTCCTCGGGGGTGCCCTTCGTCTCCTCCCGCAGCTTCTCGTAGAGCATGCGGGACTGCTCCCCGTACTGCACGGACTTCCGCAGGTCTTCCCCCGCCAGGTTCACCCACTCGGGGCGCGTCGCGTCCTCCAGTTCGGGCGCGTCCGGCCCGCGATAGTAGCGATCCCCGACCTTCCACCCATGGTGCTCGGCGGTGAGATAGAGCCGCATCAGCCAGCTCTTCGAGCGGGCGTCCCAGATCGTGTTCGGGTAGCGCACGCCGAGGCGCTGCGTCTCCGCGATGGCCGCGTCCCACTGCTTCATGAAGCCAAGGCAGCGCGCGATGCGGTAATCCACCACCGGCCGCTGCTCCGCCGGGACCGCCCGCTGCTTGAGCGCTTCCTGGTAGAGCGCCAGCGCCTGGGCGTAGCTCTTCTGGAAGTAGGCGCGGTCTGCGGCGGCCACCGGGCTGGGCGTCTTCTTCCCGGGTGCCGTGGACTTCGCGGCTGCGGCCGGAGCCATGCCGGGACTTACCGGGGGCGTGACGCCGGTTTCGGTGCTCCTGGGGGGCCTAGGCTCTCTCGGCTTGGTGGCCGCCGTATCGGAGGTCTTTGGCCGCTCGGGCCGCTCCCTGGCCTGCTTTGGCGCGGCGACAGGAGCAGGCTTCCGGGTCGACTTCGGCTCGTCCTGGGTGCGGGAGCGCGTCCTGTCGGCTTCCCCGGTGGTCTTGCGGGAGGCAGTGCCGGTCTCCGCACCCGGCTTGCGCCGTTCGGAGTCGCGGCTGGCCCGGGTGGTCCGCCGGGGCGAGGCGGTCGTCTCCCGCCGGGCGCGCGTTGGCGCGGCCCGCTCGCCGGTCCGGCGACGGCTGGACTGCGCCAGCAGCGTCTGGGACGACAGCAACGAGAACAAGCAGACCAGGATGATTGAAAATCGGGGGGGCATCAGCACGAGCTCTCCTCTCCAGGACCGGGCAACTCTCATTGTCGGTGGGAGCGGAACGGCGGCATGCGGTGCCTGCCGGGTCGCTCGCTCAGCCCTGTCGCAACAAGCACGCGAGGCAGGCACCGCCGAGGTTGGGAAGGCCGGAAGGGCCTGGAGCTATCCTACCTCGGTTCGCCGCTGAGGGCGCATCGCCCTGCGTTCGGGTGGGGGTGCGGAGTGCGATGCGCGATCGGGGTCAGTGCTGAAGTGCTGAAGTGCTGAAGTGCTGAAGTGCTGGAGTGTGTAGGAGTAACGAGGCGTGCTTCGCGGCGTTGACGGCTAGCGTCACCCGGGATCCCCCCCCGGCCCTAGTCGGTTGCCCCCACCCTCCCGCGTCGGGGCCTGCGCTTCGCCCTTTCACGTCCCGGCAAAAGACGCCGGGACTAACGGGCGGCTTGGCGATCGTGTTCAAAGGCTGCTATCCGCGTTTGGGAGCGC
>JAJFMS010000896.1 GCA_020696885.1 Armatimonadota bacterium
TCGCCTTGTCGACTTCGGCTTCCTCTTCGCCCAGGTAGTCCGCTTCGTCGAAGGCGAGGCCTTCGGGAAGGAGCTCGACCTCGGGCGGCGTGGTGCCGGCAACGCGGTACCGCTCCGCGCCGACCCACTGGAAGCGATTGTCCTCACGCATCCGCGTGGTGAGCGACGCCAGCACGCCGGGGTACGTCCGGCTGCCCGGGAACGACTCCAACGCCTGCTGGCACAGCTCGGACACCCGGTAGCTGCGCTCGGACTGGGTCATGAATTCGTAGACCTGGTCCAGGTCGTCCTCGGAGACCCGCACCGTGGTCGGCGCGAGGATCCCGATCTCTTCTTCCTCGGCGGGAACCGCGGACGCTACCAGCTCGGTGGCCGTGTCCGGATTCTGGCAGAGGCTGCGGATCGCGTCCAGCACGCGCTGGTGGCCGTCCTCGGTCACCCAGCTCGGGCCGCGCTCCAGCACCACGCCCGGGGAGGCGAAGAGGTCCACGAACAGCTCGTCCGGATCGATGTCCGGGAAGCGGCACCAGGTCAGGAACAGCAGCGAGCGGTTGTCGACCGGATCGCCCGCCAGGCGGACGATGTCCGCGGCAAAGCTTGCCGCATCGTCGCCCTTCGCATCCTTCGCCACGGCGCGGACCGCCTCGAGCATCGCGGGGTCGTCGAAGTTGTCGTACTCCACGTCCGCCGGCTCATCCGAGGAGATGTCGATCAGCCAGCGGCTAATGCCGAAGCGGCCGTCCCGCGCGGTGAAGAATTGCGGACGGGTCGGCGCCAGGCGCTCGATCATCGTCTGGTAGTAGATCGGCTCACGGCCATAGACCGCGGCCACCAGCACCGAGATCGGCGCGGGCGCGGACGGATGGCCTAGCAGGTCGATGAAATCCTCGATCGCGCGCTCCACCGGCTTGCGCCGGTCGCCTTCGGCGCGGCCCATCCGCAGCGCCAGGTCCCACTGGCGGTTGCTCTGGGAGAACAGCGGATCGCTGTCCAGCACCATGCGCACAACGGACGCAAGTCCGCCGAGCTCTTCCTCGTTGAGCTCCAGGCCGAGCCGGTCGGCAACGGAGCGAGCCGCGTCCACCGTCCGGAGCGGCTCGTCCGAGTCGAGGATCGTTTCGAGGGTGCTCGTCCGGATCGCGTCCAACGCTCGGCTGCGAAGGCGGTCTTCGGCCGGTTCGGCCGCTCTAGTCGCTTCAACCGTCATCGTCTTTTTTGCTCTCTGACTCTCTTGGCACCGGCGTCGTCGCCCGTGCCGCTAGGGGCCGCTCGGCGCGGCCGTGGTAGTTGAGGCTGCCCCGATGATGCGGGCGCAGATTAAAAGCTAACTCATCACCCCGATCTGCAGTAATCCCGGCGCCCGCAGCGGGGCCCGGTGGAGGAGCTCGAGAGCCTTCCCCTGCAGATCGTACTCCGTCGAGCCGGTTACTTCCGCCAGCACGAAGTCTCCCGGGCGGGTCCCCGGCACCCCTTCGATGTTCAGGTGGGTCTCACCATCGATCTCCGGCGACTGTCCCTGGGTGCGGCCCACTGCAGTGGAGCCGTCCACGCGCTCCACCAGCACCTCTACCTGCCGACCGACCCAGCGCCGCTGCCGTTCGGTGCTGATCGACTGCTGAAGCTCCATCAGCCGGTGGTAGCGGTCTTTGCTCACGCGCCGGGAGATCTGCCCGTCCATCTCGGCCGCCGTCGTGCCCTCTTCGACCGAGTAGCGGAATACGCCTCCCCAGTCGAAGCGAACGGCCCGCGCGAAGTCCAGAAGCTCCTCGAAGTGCGCTTCCGTCTCCCCCGGGAACCCGACGATGTACGTCGAGCGGATCGAGACATCCGGACAAACCCCGCGTAGATTCTCCAGTATCCGGAGATACTCCTGCCCGCTCCCCGGCCGGTTCATCGCCCGCACGATCTCAGGGGCGGTGTGCTGCACCGGCATGTCCACGTACTTGCACACCTTGGGCAGCGCGGCGATCGCTTCCAGAATCGGCACCACGTGGCGGTCCGGGAACAGGTACATCACGCGGATCCAGCGCAGGTCCTTCACCTGGTTCAGCCGCGCCAGTAGCTCCGGGAGCAGGTGCGCGCTGGAGCCGGCGCTCCGGGGCAGATCCACCCCGTACCGGTTCGGGTCCTGGCCGATGAGGATGATCTCCCGCGTGCCCTGCGCGGCGAGGACCTCCGCCTCCCGGACGATGGCGTCCAGGGTGCGGCTGACCATGTCCCCGCGGATCTGCGGGATGATGCAGAACGCGCACTTGCGATCGCAGCCTTCGGAGACCTTCAGGTAGGCGGTATAACTGGGCGTGGACTGCAGCCGGAGCCCGTAGCCTTCGAACCCCGCGGAGGGGCCGGTCAGCACGGAGGGGCGCTCTCCGGCCAGGGCGCGGCGCACCACGTCCGGCAGCGCGTGGCCCTGCCCCACGCCCAGGAAGCCGTCCACTTCCGGCATTGCCGCGGCCACGTCGTCTCCGTAGCGCTGCGTCATGCAGCCGGCGGCCACCACGGCGCGCAGCTTTCCGTCCTTCTTGCGCTGCGCCGCCTCCAGGAGGGTGTTGACGGACTCCTGCGCGGCATCCTGAAGGAACCCGCAGGTATTGACCACCACCACGTCGGCGAGGTCCATATCCCCCGTCAGCTCGTATCCCTGGTCTCGCAGGTGCCCCAGCATCACCTCGGAGTCGACAAGGTTCTTGGGGCATCCGAGATTGATGAGTGCGACTTTATCCGCCATCAAGCCTGCTTAAAAATCCGTGCGCGTCGCGGGGGAGGGCCCCTCGCGACGCGCCAAAGTGCCCCCATTATAGGGTTCGAAGGGGGGTCCGTCAACGCAAGTAAGCTGGCTCACATCTCGGTCCGGCGCGGCTGACAACCGACCTGAGAGGGCTGCCGAGATCACGAGCCAGTGCGTAGGCGCGTTGGAAACGAAAGTCGAGGTAACTCCTCTGAGCCCGGGTCCGTATGATGTAGTGCTTTACCTGCTCCTGTTCCTGGTCGTGGCGTATCTCTGGCTGACCGCCGTGCTCCGCCGCCGCCGGCCGCCCCGTGCGGGCACCGGAGGTCGCACCGCCCGCCTGAACC
>JAJFMS010000897.1 GCA_020696885.1 Armatimonadota bacterium
TTCATCGAACAAACGGGCATAGATCCGGTTGCGCGGCACCAGGAATCCCCCCTCGCTGCGTGTGATCCCGGAGAGTCGCAGCAGGGCCAGCACCGGGTCCGTGGCGTCCGCCCGGACCGGTGAGCGTCGCCACCGGCCATGCCCCCGAACCTGGCGGTACCGTTCCAGCCGAGCCGCAAGCTCCTCACTTCCAGCCGGGTCCGCGCGCAGCATCCGCTCCTGGACAAAGAGCAGCGAGTCATCCCGCTGCATTGCGTGGGGCTCGAAGAATAGCCACGCGCAGGCGCCGTCCACCAACGACTCCCGTGCGCGAGCCCGAAGCGGCAGAGCGGAATCCCGGGAAGCAAGTGCTTCCGCAACCGCCAGGCACAGCTTCTGCGTGAGGTACGGGTGGCCCCCGGTCCAGTAGACGACCCTTCCCAGGAGCTGCTGGGCTTCCGGCGCGGGACCCTGGCGCTCGTCACCTCCCAGAGACTGGGCCGACTTCCGGGTCAGGCCCATCGCCAGGGGAAGCGCTTCATCCAGCGTAAAGTCGTCTAACTCGACGCACCGGCCGATGTTGAACGGGGTGCTCCGGCTCTCGCGGATCAGATCGGCAGGCGTGGCGACTCCGAGCAGGCAGAGAGTCAGGTGCCGGAGGGCGGGCTCCGCCGCCCGGCGGTTGTACAGCTCGCGGACGGCCGCGAAGAACTCGTCCGTCGGAAAGGAGAGGGACCGCACCGTGTCGATCTCGTCGATGAAGATCACCAGGCGCGGCGCGTCCGGCGCGGTGAGGTCCGCATGCGGCCGCTGCCGCGTTGCTAGCTGCGGCAGCACCACCTGCTCGATGGCGGCGATCAATCGGCGCAGGGGACCATGCCCCGAGTGTGCATACCAATAGGATTCCAGCTCCGCATCCAGGTCTAGCTGGTCTCCCAGCAGCGTCAGCAGGCCGAAGTACCACTGCTCCGGGGTCACGTTGCCGCCCAGCGTGGTGAGGTCCAGGATCGCTGCGTGCACGCCGGCGGCGCGCAGGCGGTAAGCCGTACGCACCATTAGGGACGACTTCCCCATCTGGCGCGGCGTCAGGACATAGCAGAACTCGCCCCGTCGCACCGCGTCCCACAGCTCCCGGTCTGCCCGGCGCTCTACGTAACAGGGCGCGTCCGGACGCAGGGTCCCTCCGGAGACGTAGAACTCTCGATAGTCAGGCATGACTCGGGCGGACGGGCGTGACCCTCCGCTACTCCATCCCGTTCTGGCGGAAGTACCGGGCATACAACTCGCAGCGGAACCGGACTCGCGCCGGATCGTCGCCCCGGATCAGGCCGGCGCTGCGGAGCCGGTAGAAGCTGGAGCGGTCCCGGCAAGACCCGGACCGGAGGACCTCCAGCGAGGCGGCCCAGATCTCCCCATCCCGCTTCGTCGCGGCCAGCAGCCGCCGGAGGTGCTCCCCAAACGGCCCGCGCTCGTCCAGGGCCGTGGTTTCCAAGCCGTCGATCCCGGTCGAGCTGGAGCTCAAGGCGTCGAGCGCGCAGCGCACGAGAAACGGGTGTCCGCCTACCAGCTCCCAGAGGCGAGCCAATCCCACCTCGGAACGGAGCGGCGAGCCGTGGAGCCGGTTGAGCTCCGCCACCTGGGCTGCGTCGAAGTCTCCCAGCTCCAGCCGGCGACCGACGTTGAACGGAGACTGGTTCAGGTCCGAGATGAACAGATGGGCTTCGGTGGCATACGCCATCGCCAGGGTCAACCGGCTCCAGGGGCCGGCGGGGGCGAGGGCGCGTTCATTGTGCCACGAGCGGAAGAGGGCGAACACCTGGGAGCCGAAGGGGCAGGAGAACAGCCGGTCCACCTCATCCAGCCCCCAGACCAGCGGTCCGGAAACGGCCTCCAGCACGTACTTCCGGAGGTACCGCCGGAGTGAGAGCGTCGGCCCGCGATCGGCGTCCCAGACCTGGCGAGGACGGACGGAGAGGTCCAGCTCATCCGCCAGCGTCTCGGCTAACGCAAAGAGGGTCTGGTCCAGCGATCCCATCTGCTCGTCGCACAGGAGCTGGAAGTCCGTCAGCACCACGTGCCGACCGGCCGCGCGCGCTTCCTCAAGGCCGCGGGCCAGCATGGAGGTCTTGCCGGTCTGCCGTGGGCCCTTGATGAGCACCAGACTTTCCCCCTGCCGCAGAGCCCGGGAGAGCTCCGCGTCTTGCGCGCGCTCCAGGTAGAAGCGAGACCCGACGGGCACGGCGCCGCCCACGGCCTCGGACGCCGGCAGCTCCACGATCTCCCCCGACTCCGACTTCCGCGGCGAAACACTCGAAGCGGCGCCACCGGGCGCGTGCTGCCCACCCGCGAGACTCCTCGCGAAGCGCGTGAGAGTGTCCCCCGGCAACACTTCCAGCTCCAGTCGCAGCCGCCGCCGCAGGTCCTCAAACTGCTCCAGCGCCAACCGCGGCTGCCCGGCAGCGGCATACAGCCGCATCAAGCGCAGGCACGCCTCTTCGGAGAACGCGTCCGCGCGGACCGCTGCGGTGGCGTAGCGGATCGCCGTTTCGGGATCGCCGTCGCCCAGGAGCAGCTCGCAGAGCTCAGAGATCACCCGGTCGTAGCCGGCGGCCAGGCGACGCTGCTCGGGGGCGATCCACTCGTCGGGCTGGCCGCGGAGTAGCTCGCCGGAATATAGATCGGCCGCACGCCGCAGCTCGGTGATGCGCTCGCTGCTCGAGGCGCTCCGAGCTCGGTCCACGGCCGCTTCAAACTCAGCGACGTCGGTCACCACTTCGCCGGGCGCGAGGCGTACGGTCTGGCGGTCGCTCTGCAGCAGCGATCCGGAGGGAACCCCCATCCCGGCCAGTTCCTGTCGCAGCGCCCAGAGCGTAGTGCTCAGGCTGCTCCGCGCCGCATGGGCGGGCGAGTCCGGCCAGAACGCCTCCATCAGCGCCTCTCGCGGGTGCGCCGACCGGGGATGGAACGCCAGGTAGGCCAGCAGGCGCGCTGCCTTCTGCGTGGGAAACCGGGAGATCCCACGGTCCTGGTATTCCACACGCATCACGTCGAAGAGCTGAATGCGCAACGGGTTGGACACGGTAAAACTCAACAGCG
>JAJFMS010000898.1 GCA_020696885.1 Armatimonadota bacterium
GGCGCTCCTGGAGCAGCGGCTTCTCCGCGTCGCTGAGGCCCTGGATCTCGATGGAGGCGCGGGTGCCGGGCTGCTCGGAGCGAGCGATGCTCACCACCGCTTCCACGCCCTTGGGGAGCGCCGCCACCACTTGGTCCCGGGTGACCGGCTGGTGGAAGCCAGCCTCGATCACCGTGCCGCCGGTGAAGTCGATGCCGGGCTTGATCCCCATCCCGAACGGCGTCATCGCGATGAAGACCGCGGAGAGGATCGCCAGCAGGATGGAGAAGCCGAAGTTGACCTTCCGCTTGCTGAACACCCGCAGGATGCCGCCGGTGCGGGCCGCCGGGAAGAACAGGTTGAGCCAGCCCACGTTGAGGCCGAACAGGCTCTCGTTGCGGCCCCACGGCATCGACATCACGAAGTGGAGCAGGGTCCGCGTGGCCGTGATAGCCGTGAACATCGAGACCGCCACGCCGATCGACAGCGTGATGGCGAAGCCCTTGATGATCGGCGCGCCGAGCCAGATGAGGATGGCGCAGACGATCCAGGTGGTGACGTTCGAGTCGAGGATGGACGAGAACGCGCGGTTGAACCCGGCGTCCACGGCGGCGTGGACCGGCTTGCCGGCCTTCAGCTCTTCCTTCAGGCGCTCGAAGATCAGGATGTTCGCGTCGACCGCCATACCCACGGAGAGGATGAACCCGGTGATACTCGGGAGGTCGAGCACGATCGGGGGGAAGATCCCCATCCCCTTGAAAATGGAGAACGTGAGCGCCGAGTAAAGCACGAGGGCGATACAGGCCAGGAAGCCCGGCAGCCAGTAGTAGAGCAGCATGAACGCCAGCACCAGCCCGAGGCCGATGATCCCCGCGTGGATGCTCTTGTCGATCGACTCCTGTCCGAGGGTGGCGCCCACGAACTGGGACTCTGCCGCGCGGAGAGCGATCGGCAGGGCGCCGGAGTTCAGCAGGTTCGCCAGGACCCGCGCTTCCGCCATCGTGGTGAAGCCGCCGGAGATCTGGCCATGACCTTCCGTGATCGGCTCGTTGATGTTCGGCGCGGAGATGATCTCTTTGTCGAGCACGACGGCCAGGATCTCGCCCACGTTCTCCGTGGTGAAGGTGGCGAACGTCTGGGCTCCCTCGGAGTTGAACTCGAACGTTACCTGCGGCTGGCCGTTCGAAGGGCTGATCTGGGCCTCGGAAGAGGGCTTCAGGCTGTTGCCCTTCACGATCAGCGGCGCCTGCTCGATGACTTCCTCGGCCGGTACCGGCTTGTTATCCGCCGTGTCCGTGAAGGTGTACTTGTCCGCCTCGCCCTTCTCGGGGTTGCCGGGAATGTGGGTCATCCGGTAGCGGGCGCCCGCATTCCGGTCTGAGATCACGTTGTTCAGGTGACGGAACTCGAGCTGCGCGACGGTGCTCAGCCGCTCCATCGCCTCCTGGGGCTTCTGGACGCCGGGGAGGAGGATCACCACCTGGCGGTCACCCTTCAGCCGGACTTCGGAGCCCGAGAGGCCAAAACTGTTGACCCGGTTCTCCAGAACGTCCCGCACCTTCCCCATCGTCTCGCCGTCGATCTTGGTGCCGGGGTCGAGCTTGGCGGTGTCCGGTTCCAGCACGACGCGCATGCCGCCCCGCAGGTCCAGCCCCTGCGCCACCGGGAACTTCGGCGACAGGCTGTACCAGAATGATGCTGCCGCCAGCACCACCAGCAGCAGAACAGTGAGAGCCCTTTTCAATGCATCCTCCTACAGGAGCCGTGCGGGATAAAGCGGTGCGCCCTGTTATAAAACCCGCGTCGCACTCGGGACGGCGGCTCGAGACAGGGAGAGGTACCGGGTGGGGGAGAAGGGGGAGGGAGGGCGCGGAGGATCCCACGGGTAGGCGCCCTCGCCTCGGGTTGCTCCCACTGCCATGGCACCGGTTTCTCTCCGCGGCGAGCCAAATCCACCGGGTGAGCGATCGGGGAATCACTCCTAAAGGTCGGCGCAATTATACTTATCCACTCAGACCAAGTCAAGGAGCCCGCGCGGCACCGGGCCGGGCTGCCCCCGCGAAAGCGAGTGTGTGGACGCGCGCCCTCGCGAGATAAGATGCCCAGGCGGACATCGTCGCCGCAACCGCTTCGGACGCCGAACAGATCGTGCCTGCGCCCTCACCTAAGTCCCCAACCGATCCGCTGCCGGAGCGGGCGCGGCGGATTCTGTCCGCCTGGACCGCCCTCCGCTACTCCATGCTGGCCGTGTTCGCGATGCAAGGCGCGGAGGGCGTGGTCATCGTGGTGCAAGGCGAGGCATCGCAGCGCCTGGGATTCGCCCTGTTTTCGGCCGGGTGGCTCGCGCTCATCGGGATCGCCGGGTATGGCGTCTGGCAGCGCCGGCGCTGGGCGCTCTGGACGGTGGGCATCTTCTCCACGCTGGCGATTCCGATCTACCTCTCCAGTCCGTTCGTGAAGGTGGAGCAGGGCGGAACGCTGATCGGGAGCTCTCCGGCCAGCGTTACGGTGGATCTGCTGGCCGCCGCGGCGTGCGTTGCTTTTTTGGTCGGCCTGTTCCGGCTCCGGCAGGCCCGTCGCGCCGCGTAAGCGGGCGCGCCGCTTACTCCTTCACGCGGTCGAACTCCTGGCGAGAGGCGCCCGCGGTGAGCGTGAGTCGCTCCTTCTCGATGCCGGCCTCGTAGACCTGCGTGCCGAACAGCTTCCCGACGACCCCGGAGCCGTCGATCTTCAGGTGCTTGTCGTCCGGCGTGGTGAACGTTCCGGAGATCGGCAAGGGCCCGGCGCTCCCAGCGAGGCTGCCGTCCTTCAGGAAGTCCAGCGTAATGGTGCCGGACGTATGCCGCCACCGGCCAACCACCCGGTCCTTCAGCGGCCGCGCGCATCCGGACAGCCCCAACGCCATCCCCACGCAAAGCCCCAGTACCCCTAATCGCATCGTTGGTTTCTCCCAGGTCAAGTTCCGGTGTAGTTAACGGTGGCGACGCCGATGCGGTTGCGCCTGCTACCAGGTCGGGGCCGAGAAAGAGACTGAGAACGAGAAAGAGAATGATTCAGGGCGCAGACCGGTGCGGCCCCG
>JAJFMS010000899.1 GCA_020696885.1 Armatimonadota bacterium
CGGCTGCCCTTGGAAAGCGTACGCTGCCTCTCGACCCGTTCGGCCGGGGGTTCGACGCCCCGGCACATGGTGGTCGCCGAGTTGCACGATGGCAAGTATGAGGCGCTGGGCGCCATCGGTTTCTACACCTGGACGGTCCAGTTCGGGCAGCAAGCGGCTACCTGGATGGGCCTGCCTTTCCGGCCGTCAGGGAGCTGACATCGGGGGCCTCACGGCCTGCGCAGATCCCTGAGGCCGGCGGAGGAGTGCGCGGTCGTAGATCGCCGCAGTTGCGGTCCGCAACATGCAACCCGGCGCTCCGAACCGTTTCATACTGACGGGCACCGGCTGGCAGTCTCTCGGGGCGACGCTCAGCAGCCTCGGGTTTTCAACCGGCGGAACCAACGGGCGGGATAGATGCACTCTTCGGAACCAGCTCTCGGTCAGCGCAACTTCAGCCGCCGCCATCTCATCCGCGGCGCCGCGGGGTTCGCGGCGTTGATGCTCGCCCCGAGCGGCGCGGCTGCCGCTGCGTCCGCCCGCCGCGCCCGCTCGGTGATCGTGCTGCTCATGGAAGGCGGGATGAGCCAGCTTGAGACCTGGGATCCCAAGCCTGAAGCCCCTGCGGAAGTGCGCGGCACGTTCGGAACAATCCGGACCGCCAACCCGGACCTGATCGTGGGCGAGCACATGCCGCTTCTCGCTCGCGAGGCGCAGCGGTACAACGTAATTCGCTCGGTGCAGAACCACGGCGGCGCCAACCACGACCATGCTCTCCACCGGTTGCTGACCGGATATGAGCACGCCACAATTCGCGCTCCAAAGGACGTGCTGGCGAACCATTTTCCGGCACAGGGAGCCGTGGTGGCCCGGATGCGGTCCGGGCGCAGCCTGCACGGTCTGCCGCCGTTTTGTACCATTCCAGATCGCGCGCAGTTGGGGAAGACGCGGCGCCTGCTGGGCGCGAGTGATGTGGGTCCCGCCGGCGAGGCGTTCGAGGCAGGCGCCGTGCCCGCCACCAGTGAGGGCGCCTACGCTCCCCCGCCCGGATTGATCTCGGCCCCGGGGATCACTCTGGGCCGCCTGTCGGATCGCCGCCGCTTGCTGCGGCGGATGGACGACGTACACGGTGCGGTAGAGGGGATGCGCGACCAACTCACGGCTCATCAGGAACAAGCGTTCGAGTTACTGTTGGGGGGCGCTGGCCGGGTGGCGTTCGATCTGGAGGCGGAGGCTCCAGAGGTGCGGAGGCGCTACGGGGCCAGCCGAATGGGTCAGGGCGCGCTCCTGGCACGCCGGCTGGTGGAGGCCGGGGTTAGCTATGTCCTGGTCAATTGCGGCGACGGCCAGAACCTCTGGGATACGCATGCCGACAACTTCCGCCGGCTCCAGACGGAGCTTCTGCCCCCTCTCGACCGGGCGGCCAGCACGCTGCTTTGCGATCTGGACGAGCGGGGCCTGCTGGACGAAACGCTCGTTGTGATGATCGGCGAGTTCGGCCGCACGCCGCTGGTGAACAAGGACGCCGGCCGCGACCACTGGCCGGATGCAAGCTCGGTGATGCTGGCTGGCGGCGGACTGGTGCGGGGCCGGGTGCTGGGCTGTACCACCGCGCGTGGGGAGGAGCCGCAGGAGCGACCGGTGCCGATGAACGAGGTGCTCGCCACGATCTATCACCAGTTGGGCATCGACCCCCGCGCGATGCTACGCGACGCGGAAGGCCGGCCCATCGAGATCCTTCCGGACGCCATGCCGATCCGCGAGCTCCTCTAACTTGACAGTTGCAGGTCGAGTGACTCGCCCAGGACGCCGGCGCAGACCCGTGCGGCGAAGCGCAGTGCAACTGCGCACGACGTAGTTCGTGCAGTGCAACTGCACGAAAGAAGGGCTCTACAAAGCGAAAGGCTCCCCGACCAAGACGGTCGAGGAGCCTTTCGCTTCAAGCGCTCGATTGGCTACTTCACCTTGCCGAGCAGCGGCATCGCCACGCTGGCCTTGGCGGGGTCGCTGCTGGTTACCGTCAGCACGCCGTTGAAAGTCCCCACGACGCCCGGCTCGAAGATGACGACCACCGTCAGCTTCTGCTTCGGAAGGAGCGTGTTCGCCCCGCCGCCGCTCACAATGCGGAACGGCGCGCCGGAGATGGAGACGTTGACTTCCAGGTTTCCGGTCTTGGCGGTGTTCTGCAGCACCACCTTCATGCTCTTGGTCTTCCCGAGCTTGAGGGTTCCGAAGTTCACCTTCTTGGGGGCAGCGAGCTGGCCTCCCACGTACCGGACCGTGAAGTTCGCATCGCTGGCGTCGGTCACCGCTCCGTCCACGGAGCTGACTCGTACCCGGGCCTGGACGGTGCCGCTGGCGGGAAGGACCCAGTTCTCGGACTGGTCGTTCGCCGTGCTCGCCGCGATCACGATCCAGGTGGCCCCGGCGTCCGGGGAGTACTCCAGCTTGACGTTGCCGGTCACGTTGGCGCTGGTCCAGGTGATCGCCTGCGAGGTGCCGGCCGTCCAGCTCTCGCCGCCGTTCGGAGCGGTGACGATGATGGACGCCAGCGGGGCAGCCTGGATCGTGAAGCTCGCGTCGCTGGCGTCGCTGACCGCACCGTTGACGAGCGAGGTCACCCGCACCTGCGCCTGTACTGAAGGCGCGTTGGGCACGGTCCAGGACTCCGACCCGTCGTTCGCAGTGTTGGCCGCAATCGTGATCCACGAGCTGCCGCCGTTGGTGGAGTACTCCAGCATCACGCTGCCGGTTACGGCCGTGCTACTCCAGGTGATCGTCCGGAGAGATCCGACTACCCAGGTCTCTCCACCGTTCGGGGAGGTTACCGTGAGCGTGGGGACCGGCACGGCGACGATGCTGAAATTGGCGTCGCTGGCGTCATTCACACCAGGCTCGACCACGGAGCTGACGCGTACCCGGGCCAGCACGGTGAGCAGGTTTGGAATGGTCCACTCTTCCGCTCCATCGTTAGCCGTGCTGGCCGCGATGGTCGACCAGTTGGCTCCGCCGTCGATGGATAGCTCCAGCTTCACGTTGCCGGACACGTTGGCACTGCTCCAGGTGATCGACTGG
>JAJFMS010000900.1 GCA_020696885.1 Armatimonadota bacterium
TGATCTCGCCGTAGTTGCGCGCGGCCGGGTCGCCTTTGTACGCCGCGATCACGTCCAGCTTCAGCTTCTCGCGCACCGCGGGGATCCGGTTGAAAAAGACCCCGACGATCCGCTCCGCTTCGGCCGCCACCGCTTCATCCGAGAGCGGCTCCACCCCGCCCTGCTCGCGGGCGTACTGGCTCTCCCAGCGCAGCGGCAGCGCCCGCTTGAGCTGGCGGTAGAGGATGTCGTACACCTCGTCCAGCCGCGCGATGACCAGCGCCTCGGCCGGCTCGCCGCGCAGGCCGTTGCTGCGATAACCGGGGTAGAAGACGTCGTCCATCAGCGCGAGGATGCGCAGGACCTCGTCTTCGGACGGCAGGTCCCGGCACTGGCTGATCGGGTTCCGTCCCTCGTCGCAGGCGTAGGTGGGGATGAGCAGATCGAGCGTCTGGCTCATCACCTCTGCCTTCTGCTGAATGTGCTCTCGGCTGGTCATACGGAGATCTTATCACTCCGCTCAGGCGCTGTTCGCAGGCCTGGTTCCTTGGCGCCCCGCCCGCAATAGGGAAACGACTAAAACCTCACTATCCATCCCGGCCGGGCGACGTACCAGGCCGCTGTGAGTGTCCCCATTCGCAATTCGAAATTCGCAGCTCGCACTTCTGAAGGGTTAGCACCGGGCGCTGCGCCGCTTCTTTCCGATGGTTCCACGGGTGATGACTTTTCGGATGTAATCCGGAGCGAACGGCACTTCGCAGGCGGTGTTGCCCATGTCTACGGAGACGACGCCGATCCTCTCCCCGGCCTGGATCGCCGGCTCCGTGAGGGCTCGGACGTAGCAGCCCGCCGCAATCACGAACCCGTTCATGGCGTAGCGTGCGCGGTTTGGCTGCTGATGGATGGTCCGCTCAACGCGCGCGAGGAGGCGTTCCAGCTCCTCCACGTCGATCGCAGAGTCCTCCCGAATGCTAACCAGGCTGCTCAAGGTCATCCAACCGGTCTGGGCGATGACCTCGTCTCCGGAATCGATCCACTCTCGGGCCAGGTCCCAGCCGTGCCTGCTCTCCGCAGCCACCCAGGCCACGCTGCTGGCGGCGATCGCAGAGCAGTTCGCCGTGTCCAGCCAGAGCCGGAGGTCCGCCTCGGTCATGCGGTGCGCGTCCGCGATCAGGCCGGCCAGGTACTGCGCGTCGTAGTTACCGGTAGCGTAGAGGTCCAGCGCCAGCTCGTAATCCTTCTTGATGCGCTTCTGGTAGATCTTGAGCTCCGAGATCTTCACCCCGTAGACCGGCTCCTGCACGCCGTGATTGAAGAGCACCTTCCGGTACCCGGCGGTGCCCAGACCCTCGAGCTCGGTCATGATCTCTGCGGCGGTCATCGGCTCTCCCCTCCAGTGGTCTCTACTTCGACCGGAACGTGATTGGGACGGAGACCTCGTGCCGCTGCTCGCCGCTCTTCCGGTCCGTGGCGAACACTACCACGCGCGCCGGCTGCGGCGCGTCACCGGGCCGGGCGTAGAGCAGGAACGTGGTGAACTCCCGGAAAGCGCCTAGTGGGACCGGAGCGCCGCGGCCTTCCACCAGCACGGCGCCGTCCGCGCCTTGAAGCTGCGCCGTGAACCCGCCCGGTACGTTGGCCTGACCGTGCACCCGCACCTGCCCGGCGCACTCTTCCTGCGGGAGGGGGCTGTGGACCACAATCCCCTGCTTCCGGGTTGGCAGGGGAAGCGCCACAAGCTCACCGGTGTCTTCCCGGAAGGTGACGCTGTCGGTCCCGTCGTCGAAGTCGATCGCGGTTCCGAGCGCTTCCGCTACGCGGCGTAACGGCACCATAATCCGGTCTTCCCGGAGGTAGGGCGCCGTGCGCAGCCGGACCGGTCGCCCGTTGAGCTCCGCGGTCCGGCTGCCCAGCCGCAGCCGTGCCAGTCGCGGACCGCGGCGGATCTCCACCACTCGGGCCTTGCCGTCCCACGACTCCCTGCCGCCAAGCAAGCCCGCGGCCGAGTTGGCGGCCACGTACGTCTCGCCGCCCGGCCGCTCCGGCACGATCGGCGTGGTCACGACCTTCCGTTCCTGCGCGCCGCAGTGGGTTCCGATCAACATGCTCCCCACGGCCAGAATGAATTGCGCTCGTTTCACCAGTTCCCTCTGCAATCGACGCCTCTCCCGCGGATCGATTGGCTATCGATCTTTCAGTCGCCTCCTCGGGATCCGGAGAATGTGGGCCGCTTCATCTCGAAGGACCCCGGTGTCCGCCCGGACTAACTACTGAGTAACCGTTTACTACGTCGAGAGGATCGATCCGATGGCCCAGGCAGTCCCCACTTCCCGGTCTCGTCGCCCCCGCCGGCTGCTCGCGGCTGCGGGCCTGTTGCTTGCCGCCGGGGCGGTCTGTCTGGCTGCGGTTCGCACCGGAAGTCCGGCTTCCGCCGCCCCCGAGACGCCCGGCCAGATCGAGTGCCGCTGGACGGAGCGCCCAATCGCGATCGACGGCAAGGGCACCGACGAGGCGTGGAAGACCGCCCCGGTGCTGGACCGGTTCGCCATGCCGTGGTTGGGCGCGGACGCCCCGAAGCCGAAGACCGCCACGCGAGCTCGACTGCTCTGGGACCGTGAGAACCTCTACTTCCTGGCCGAGATGGAGGACCAGGACCTCTTCGCGCAGGTCACGGAGCCGGACGGCCCCACCTGGCACGACGACGTGATCGAGCTGTTCCTCAAGCCGGCGGAGGACAAGCCCGGCTACTACGAGTTCCAGGTGACCCCGTCCGGCAACCGGCTGGACATGTTCATCGCCCGGCGCGGCAATGACGGCTTCGAGCGGTACCGCAAGGACGGCGACTTCTTCTGGGAGACGAAGGTCAACCTCCGGGGCACCCTCAACCAGCCGAAGGATAAGGATCGCGGCTGGACCGTGGAGGGCCGCATCCCGTGGACCGATCTCCTCCGCACCGGCGGTCGCCCCGAGGTGGGGGAGATCTGGAAGATGGCCCTCTGCCGCTATGACTACAACGCTGCGTGGGAGAAACCGGAGCTCTCCACCACCGCGCCGCTCACGCAGTCCAGCTTCCACCGCTACGAAGACTACTCCCCGGTCCGCTTCCTCGGCCCAGCCACGGCAGCAGCCCTCCCGGACTGGAAGCC
The DNA here is from genome assembly GCA_020696885.1 of Armatimonadota bacterium. The sequence goes on from JAJFMS010000900.1 coordinate 3,126, forward strand.
CGTGACCACCTCGCGGGTGGTCGGCTCCCCGGACCCGCCACATCCGTACCGAGCCGTGCGGGCCTACCCGAAGCTCAAGCTCACCTACCCGGTAACCGTCGCCCATCAGCCGGGCAGCAGCGAGTTGCTCACCATCGTGCAGCAGTACCCGGGCGGGCCGAGCAAGGTCCTCCGCTTCCAGGACGATCCGAACGTGGAGCGCACCGAGGAGCTGCTCGCCACCGACCACCTGATCTACGATCTCACGTTCGATCCGTTCTTCGCCCGTACCGGCTACGTCTACCTGGGCGGCAAGGCCCTGGCC